>JAQBPZ010000225.1 GCA_028287225.1 Gemmatimonadota bacterium | reverse complement strand
CGGGCAGCGCCGACGCGCAGCCCATGATCACCGTGCGCAGCGCCGGCTGCTCGCGCGCGGCGCGGCGAACCTGCTGCCGCAGGTCGGCCTCCGCCTCGGCGGTCACCGCACAGGAGTTGAAGACGGCGACGTCGGCCGCGGCGGCGCTCGACACGAGCTCCGCCCCCGCTGCCAGCGCCATGCTGCGGACCGCCTCGGTGTCGTACTGATTGGCGCGACACCCGAAGGTGCGCAGGTACAGCTTCACGCGGAGGTGCCGAGCGCGATCGGCGCGGACGACGAGGGGGGTCGCAGCGGGAGCCAGAGGTGGAACGCGCTGCCGACCTGGTCGGCGCTGCTCTTCACCCAGATGCGCCCTCCGTGGGCCTCCGCGACCAGCTTGCAGAACGCCAGCCCCAGCCCGGAGCTGCGCACGCGGGGGATGTGCGGGGTCTTCACCTGCTCGAACTTCCGGAAGATGATGTCGTGGTATTCCTCCGGGATGCCGACGCCGTCGTCGGCGACGGTGAAGAGCGTGCCGCCATTCTCGCGCCGCGCGCCGAGCGTGACCGTCACCGAGCGCGCCGAGTGCGTGAGGGCGTTCTGGATCAGGTTGCTGAACACGCGCTTCAGCAGCATGTGATCGGCCTCGATCACCGGCGCATCGTCCGAGACTTCCACCACGGCGGTCGCGCGCTCCTGCTGGAAGCGCATCTCCCACTCGTGGCGCATCTCGGTGAGCAGTGCGCCGGGCGCCAGCGGCTCGAGGTGCAGCGCGAGCCGGCTCTCCTCCAGCCGCGCGACCTCGAGCAGGTCCTCGATCAGCGCCAGCAGGTCCTCCGCGCGGCTCTCGGCCTCGCCGAGCGCGCTCCGCTGGTCGCCCGAGAGGGGGCCGAAGTCGCCGTCCATGAGCATCTCCATCGCGCCGATCACGGAGGTGAGCGGCGACTTCAGGTCGTGCACGATCATCTTCATGAGATCGTCGCGGACCTTCTCCAGCTCCTTCTGCTTGCGCAGGCTCTCCTCGAGCGCGTCCGTCGCCGCCTTGAGCTTGAGCAGCGAGCGTACGCGCGCGCCCAGCACGAGCCGGTTGTGCGGCTTGGTGAGGAAGTCGTCGCCGCCCGCCTCGATCGCCTTGACGCGATCCGTCGTGTCGTTGAGCGCGGTGACGAAGATGACCGGGATGCGCGCGGTGCGCGGATCGCGCTTGATGCGGCGGCAGACCTCGAACCCGGTGGAGCGGTCGTCCACGCCGAGGTCGCCCGCCGGCATGGAGACGTCCAGGATGCAGAGGTCCGGCGACTGCTCGAAGCACGTCGCGAGCGCCGACGGACCATCGGAGGCGCCGATGGCGCGGAATCCGAGGACGTGCAGCTGGTCGAACAGCAGCTCCACGTTGGCCGGCACGTCGTCCGCGACGAGGATCAGCGGCGCATCGGCCGGCGGCGGAACGAGCTCGTTCACCGGGTCACGGCCGGACGGAGACGCCGACGCTCAGCGTCCAGGCCTTCTCGGTCACGGCGGTGTTCGCCGCGCTGCGCGAGGCCCGGATCACTGCGAGGTCCAGGTTGGCGCGGCCGCGCGCGAGCGAGCTGCCCGTGCCGAAGGAGAAGCTCGACTCCTTCACGTCCGAGTCGCCCGCCCCCGTGGTGCCGCCCGGCGTGCCGAAGGGGAGCGTGCGACGGCGCGCGCCGGCGCGCAGCTGCAGCGCGGTGCCCAGCAGCCGCGGTCCGGCGACGTCGGCGCCGATGCTCGTGTCCCACGCATCCGTGATCGGCAGGCCGGCGGAGGCGAGGGGCGCGAGGTTGGACCACGTGTCCCTGGAGGTGCGCACCGCGAAGGCGGCGCCTCGCAGTCCGATGAACGCCGCGCCCAGCGAGATTCGGTCCGGCACCGTGCCGTTCCTGATCGTGGTGTCGCCGCGCTTGATCGACAGCGAGCCGCCGCGGCGGTAGGAGCCGGAGAAGGTCGCGACGGTGCCCGCCGCCAGGTCGAAGCCCGCGGACAACGCCTTGCCGGAGTACGTGACCGTCTGGGTATCGATCAGCACCGCGAAGGCGGAATCGTCGAACACCTGGGTGTTGTTCAGGCGATTGTCACCGGTGATCACGTGGCCGGCGGCGCCCAGATGCAGCCACGGCGTGGGGGCCCACGCCAGCGCGAGGCGCACGTCGCCGATGGCGCCGTTGCTGCTGAAGGTGTTGGAGCTGCCGATCGTCTCGCCGCCGAGGACCTGCGTGCTGCGCGCGGTCGTCTGGAAGCTGCGGTCCAGCAGGTTCGAGGCAGTCAGGGCCGCGTATAACGTCGTGCCGATGGGCACGCCCGCCGAGACCAGCGGATACCGCGCGATGGTGGCGCGCTCGCTCTCCGTGCCGGATGTCAGCGTGCGGTACTCCGGCTCGGCCTGGAAGTAGAGCACCGAGCCGCCGAAGTTGAAGATCGCCGCCGGGTTGGTGGCGGAGAACGGGTCGCTCTCGGCCAGCGCGCCGCCCGCGCCGAGGCTGCGGGTGCTCTGCTGGCTGGTGGGGTAGCCGAATCCCTGGGTGCTGAGGGTACCCTGCGCCGCGAGCGCGGAGGGAACCAGCAGCAGCGCGGCGGCGGCGAGTGGACGGATCCAGGAGGTGCGCATGATCACGGGAGCCCGAAGCCGCGGCGCGGCACGTAGGTGAGACGAAGGGTCGGGCGCAGGCTCGCCGGGACGGCGTCGCTGGAGTAGAAGTTGATCTCCCCCGCCAGCTCGCCTTCCTGCGGGCTGCGAAGGACGAGAGCTCTCGACGCGTTCGTGGTGCCGAGCGAGCGCCAGGTGCGGACCAGGTCCTTGATCTCGAGGCGCCGCACGCCACTGTCGCGCGGCACCAGCCGCAGCGTGTCGATGCTGAACATCGACGGCGGGGTGAAGAACTGCGAGGCGGTGAACAGGTCCGTGACCGAAGCGCTCGCGATCACCGGGTTGGCCACGAGGTGGATGGTGTCGTTCACCGTGCCGAACGCCCGCGAGGGACGCTGGGTGAGCTGCAGCGTGGCGCGAAGCACCTGCACCGAATCCAGCACGATGGCCGGGATGCTGAACTGCAGGTAGCTGCGGGCGCCGTTCAGCCCCGCGACGGCGAGGATGGTATTGGGCGGCGCGGGCAGCCGGCCGCTCGCGACGATCGGGTACAGCCCCAGCCCGGACGCGATGCCCGGCTCGTCGGCGGGCGTCCTGGAATACATCCGCGCGGTGTCGGCGTGGACGAGCGTGTCGGGCGAGACCCGGTAGCGCACGATCGGCAGGAGCGAGCTCGAGATGCGCAGGCGCGCCGAGCTCGTCGTGGCGCCCACGTTCACGAGGCGCAGCCCGATGCGCAGGCGCTGTCCCCCCTTGATCTTCGTGAGGACGACGCTGTTGCTGAGCGGCAGCCGGACCGTGTCCTTCAGCTCCGCCACCTCGTAGGTCCGGTTGCCCAGGGCGCGATTCGCGCGGAAGAGCGGCAGCAGCGTCCGGGGGAGCGTATCGGCCGCGGTCGTGTCCACGTCGAACGCCTCCAGCCGGATGGGGCCCGTCGGGCGGCCGATCGTCGTGTCGATCACGAAGATCAGCGCCGCGCTGTCCACCTGCGTGACGGCGCTGTCCGTCGCGGCGCCGGCCGCCCGATAGGTGTTCGCGAGCGTGTCGAAGCGCGCCACGACGCGGACATCCGCGGTGTCGCCCTGGCCCACGAGCGTGATGTTGGGAGCGCTTCCGAGCCGCGGGAACCCCACGAAGGTGGTGTCCAGGGCGATCGTCCCCGTGAGGACGGTGTCGCGCAGGAGCGCGCCCTCGTTCGCGCAGAGCTGCGGGCATCCGGCGGACCCGGTGACCTGCTCGGAGCAGGCGGCCAGGGAGAGAGACAGGGCCGCGCCCAGCGCGACCCGAAGCAGACGTTCAGGCACTGCGTACACTCCGTCCGGCGGCGAGGGGCGCATCAGCTGCGCCCCATCGACGTGGGGGTAAATGCTTCAGGAAGTAGATCCGACATCGTCCATCGCGCGCTCACCCCGCTGCGCGTCCTGCTGTACACCTCGAGCCCGGGCGCGAACTCCATCAGCACCTGCCGGCACATCCCGCAGGGCGGCGTCGGGGTCTCGGCCTCCGTCACGATGGCGATGGCCTGGAACTCCCGTACTCCGCGTGCCACCGCCGCGGCGATCGCGGCGCGCTCGGCGCAGATCCCCGACGGAAACGCCACGTTCTCCACGTTGCAGCCGTGGTCCACCACGCCGTCGGCGCCGAGCAGGGCCGCACCCACGCGGAAGCGCGAGTAGGGCGCGTACGCGTGCTCCATCGCCGCGGTGGCGCGTACCATCAGCTGCTCGACGCCCGCCGCATCCACGACCCGCATGCCCGCCATCAGGCGCCGCGCTCCAGCAGGGGCAGGAACGACTCGCCGCGCCCGCGGAACGACACGTTCAGCCACTCCGCCACCGTGGCGCCAAGATCGGCGAACGTCGCACGCGCCCCCACGCCCACCGGGCGGACGGCCTCGCCGAGCGCCAGCAGCGGCACGTTCTCGCGCGCGTGGTCGCTGGAGCCCGTGGTGGGATCGTTGCCGTGGTCAGCGGTGATGAAGAGCAGGTCGTCCTCACGAAGTGCGGCGCGCAGGGCCGGAAGGGCGTCGTCGAACTCGCGGAGGGCGCGCTCGAAGCCCGCCGCGTCGCCGCGGTGGCCGTACAACGTGTCGAAATCTACAAGGTTGGCGAACAGCAGCCCACCCTGGTCGCCGTGCAGCCACTCGGACACCAGCCGGATGCCCTCGGCGTTGTCGGCGGTGTGCCGCGCGCGCAGCGACCGGCCGGCGAACAGGTCGTCCACCTTCCCGACCCCGGCCCGCGGCACGCCGGCACCGGCCAGCGCGTCCAGCAGCGTCTCGCCCGGCGGCGCGATGGAATAGTCGTGGCGATTGGCCGTCCGGGCATAGGCGCCCGGCGTGCCCGTGAACGGACGCGCGATGACCCGCGACACATCGACCGGCGCCACGAGCTGCGCCCGGGCGATCTCGCACGCCCGGTAGAGCTCCGGCAGGGGCACGACCCCCTCGTGCGCCGCGATCTGGAAGACGGAATCCGCCGAGGTGTACACGATCCACGAGCCGGTCCGCTCGTGCTCCTCGCCGAAGCGCTCGATGATCTCCGTGCCGCTCGCCGCCACGTTGCCGATCACGCCGCGACCGGTGGCCGACGAGAAGCGCTCGATCACCTCGGCCGGGAATCCGTCCGGAAACGTGGGAAAGGGCCGCTCCAGGTGCAGCCCCGCGATCTCCCAGTGCCCCGTCGTGCTGTCCTTGCCCGCC
>JAQBPZ010000192.1 GCA_028287225.1 Gemmatimonadota bacterium | reverse complement strand
CCGGCGATCTGCGGGCGCTGCTACGAGGTCAGCCCCGACGTCTACGGACAGCTCACGGGCCGCTCGGTGACGGCGCCGACGACGGTGGACCTCCGCGCCCTGATCGCCGATCACGCGCGCGCCGCGGGCGTCCGCGCAATCACCGTCAGCCCATTCTGCACCCGCTGCGACAACGACCGCTTCTTCTCGCACCGGGCAGGGGACGCGGGCCGGCAGCTCGGCGTGGTGTTCGCCAGGCCGGCCTGAGCTCTCCGATCCGCGCTTTGAGCGTACGCGAATGTCCGCGAACTTCGTCTGCGAATCTCCGCGAGCTCCCTTCATTTCGGGGAGTGCGCATACGAGTCGAGCCGTACGCTGCGAGCAGCGTCCCTCGGCCACCCTGTTCGTGATCGCGTGAATTCGCTGCACATTCGCGAAAGTTCGCGTACGGAGACAGGTTCGCGTATACGGAGACAGGAAAGATCGCGGATGCATGGCAATGTCGGCGCACGTGACCTAAGTGAGTCACATCACCCAACTTGACCCACCCCAGGAAAACGCTTACTTTATATGCCTGTGGGCGACTTCGGGCCGCCCACGACGATGTGGGCGCGGTTGCCCACATTTTTTTATTCTCGGTCTTGACCTAGAGACAACATGAACGATCAGCTGCAACGTGTTGTCGAACAAGGACTTGACGAGGTTGGGTTCGACCTGGTCGAGCTCCGGCAGGGTGGCACGAAGTCGCGCCCCGTGCTCGAGGTTCGCATCGACCGGCGCGACGGTGAAAAGGTCACCGTCGAGGACTGCGCGCGGGCATCGCGGGCCCTCGAGGCCCGGTTCGATTCCGGGGCGCTGGTCACGGAACGCTACGTATTGCAGGTGTCGTCACCCGGTGAGCGTCCCCTGCGGACGCCGGCCGAGTGGCGGCGATTCGTCGGACGGTGGGCGAGCGTGCTCGCCCCCGACTTCGGCGGTCGGTTCGAGGCCGAGATTCTCGGCGTCGAGCTGGCGAAGACAGAGGAAGGCACGGAGGGGGAGGCGGTGGTGCTGCTGCGCGCCGAGCGCGGCGAGCCGCGGCGCATCCCGCTCGGCGCGATCAAGGAGGGGCGGCTGTCGTTTCGCTTCTCTTGAGCACATAGTCACGGGCCGCCGTTCGGACGGCCCTCTTCCAGCGAGGTCTGGGATGGTCAGTTCCGCAGAGATGTTGGCCGCGTTCCGTGAATTGTCGAACTCCAAGCAGCTCGACCGCACGGAGCTGTACGGGCTGCTGCAGGACGGCTTCATGGCCGCGCTCGCGAAGAAGTACGGGCCCACCGTCCAGGCCGAAGTCGACATCGACGACGCCAAGGGCGAGATCAAGATCACCGTGCTCAAGACGGTCGTCTCCACGGTCGAGGATCCCGCGCGCGAGATCGCGCTCGAGGAGGCCCGGCTGTTCGACGAGGGCTTCGAGCCCGGCGACGTGATGGAAGAGCCGCTCGACTTCTCCGTGTTCGGCCGCGCCGCCATCCAGGCCGCCAAGCAGCGCATCATCCAGCGCGTCCGCGAGGGCGAGCGCACCAAGATCCGCGACGAGTTCGCCTCGCGCGTCGGCGACCTCCTCTCGGGCGAGATCCAGCAGATCGAGCGCGGCAAACTGGTCGTCATGCTCAACAAGTTCCGTGAAGCGGAGGCGATCATCCCCTACCGCGAGCAGAACCATCGCGAGCACCCGCACCAGGGCGAGCCGATCCGCGCGGTCCTCAAGCGCGTCGAGGAGACCCCCAAGGGTCCCCGCCTCATCCTGAGCCGCGCCGACGGCCTGTTCGTCAAGGCGCTGTTCAAGCTCGAGGTGCCCGAGATCCAGCAGAACATCGTCGAGATCCGCGCGACCGCCCGCGAGGTCGGCAGCCGGACCAAGATCGCGGTGTTCTCGCGCGACGACAGCATCGATCCCGTGGGCGCGTGCGTGGGCCTCAAGGGCTCGCGCGTGCAGACCGTGGTGAACGAGCTGGGCGGCGAGCGGATCGACATCGTGCCCTGGTCGTCCGACCCGGAGCGCTTCGCCAAGCTCGCCCTCGCGCCGGCCAAGGTGGCCCGCGTGTTCAGCGACGCGGTGAGCAAGACCATCCAGGCGGTGGTGGACGAGGACCAGCTGTCGCTCGCGATCGGCCGCAACGGCCAGAACGTGCGCCTGGCCTCCGAGCTCACCGGCTGGAAGATCGACCTCTACTCCAGCCGCGAGTGGATGGAGAAGGGCGGGGCGGAGCAGATCTTCGCGCCCCTCCCCGGCGAGGTGGAGAACGATGCCGCGGCCGACGTGCCGCTCGGCGAGCTGGCCGGCATGCACCCGGCCACGGTCGCCGTGCTCAACGAGGCGGGCTACCGCACGCTGAACGACATCATCGACCTGGAGCGCGACGATTTCCTGCGCCTCGCCGGCATCGCGCCGGAAGAGGCGGACCGGATCATCTCGCTGCTCGATGAGCTGACGACGGACGACGGCAGTGGCGACGAGAGCGAAGCCGGCACGGGGCCGGCCAGCGCGTGACGCTCTCGGCTCACGATCGCGCCCGCCTGCTCCGGCTGGTCGGCCTCGGCGTCCGTGGACGCGGGGCCATCATCGGCGTGGAGCAGGTGCGTGAGGGAGCCAAGAAGAACAAGGTCGCGTTCGCCATCGTCGCGATGGATGCCTCGCGGCACAGTCTTGACAAGGTCATCCCGCTCCTGAACGCCAGGCGCGTTAGATTCGTAGAAGTACCGAGTGCCGCCGAGCTCGGCGGGGCGGTGGGGCGTGAGACCACCGCCGTCGTGGGTATCGTGGATCGGCAGCTGGCGAAGGGGATTCGCCAGCTGGTGGAGTCGGGCTCCGAAGGAGCCCCACAGGAGGCAGTTTGAGCAAGCTTCGCGTAACTGACATGGCAGTCGAGTTCGGGATTCCGTCCGACGAGGTGATGGCCCTGCTGCGGCAGATGGACATCCCCCTCCGTGCGGGCCACATGAGTCCCCTCTCGGACGACCAGATCGCCCGCATTCGGGCGCGCTGGGAGCGCGAGAAGCGCGAGCGCGCCCAGAAGCTCGCGGCGCCCGCCGCGCCCTCCCGCCGCCGTCGCGGTGCCGCGACCGCCGTCACCCCCGAGC
>JAQBPZ010000168.1 GCA_028287225.1 Gemmatimonadota bacterium | reverse complement strand
ACGACGGCGGCCGGCATGAGCACGCTGGCCTGATGAACGGCGAACACGATCTCGCTGTCGCCCTCGGTCACCTGGTAGGCCAGCGGCTCGGCCGCGGGGACGAGGATCTCCGTCTCCAGCGAGCCGCCGACGATCCGGACATCGTTGCCGGCCGCTCCCCGCGGTGGGGCCGAGCCCGCGGCGCGCACGAACTGCGCGTCGATCCACGCGCTCGCGTTTGGCGCGAAGCGGACGAGCCGCGAGCCCGGTCGCACGCCCTCCACCTGGCCGCGCGTGCCGCCGAGCAGGAACCAGGTGTAGTCCCCGTCGGGATCGGAGCGGCCCGGGATCTCCGCGGTGCCGGCGCCCAGCCGGTTGCCCGCGGGCACCAGTGCAACGGTGCCGCGCGAGGGCGCGGAATCGGCGCGCGGTACGGCGCCCGCCGCCGCTGCCGGCGCACCGCCCGCCGCCACGGGAACGAAGGCACGCACGGTGTCGCCGCCGAGGGTCGCGACCAGGGCGTAGCCGGCTCCGGCTGTGGGGGCGCGCACGTATGCCAGGAAGGCGCCGTTCGGCTCCACCGGCACGGTCGCGCCATCCACGGTGAGCCGAGCCGCGCCGTTCCCGAGCGCGCCCATCACGTAATCCCGCCCGGTAGCGGGCGCTGGCTCACCGGGCAGCGGGTGGCGCACCTCCAGCTTCAACGCGCCCTCGGCGCGCGCCATCGGCCATCGCGACGGCTCGTCGCGGCCGCGGCAGGCGACGAGCGCCAGCGCCAGCGCGGCGGCGCGTGCGGCCGCGCGTGGAGGCTTCACCGCCCTCCGATTCGCGCCAGCGCCGCCCGGATCAGCTCGGGCGCCGACAGGCCCCGGGCGCCACCGTCCAGCACCCCGCGCACCGCCTTCTCGGCGTCGGCCGTGGAATAGCCGAGCGACACGAGCGCACGGATCGCGTCCTCGGTGCCCGGGGCGGCGCTGCGTCCCGCGCCGCTCGTCGCGGTGGAGCCCTGCTGCAGGTCGTCGAGCTTGTCGGCGAGGTCCAGGATGAGCTGCTCCGCCTTCTTCCGTCCCACGCGCGGCACGGACTGGAGCGTGGGCACGTCCTTCTCCCGGATCGCGCGCACCAGGCGGTCGGCGGTGAGGCTGGAGAGCAGGCCGAGCGCGAGCGACGGCCCAACGCCCTTGGCGCCGAGCACCTTCTGGAACACGCGGCGCTCGTACGCGGCGGTGAAGCCGAACAGCTGCCAGCCGTCCTCCTTCACCACCAGGTAGGTATGCAGCGCGGCGCGCTCGCCCACCTTGCCCATGGCCTCGTACGCGTTGAGCGGCACCGCGAGCTCGTACGCGACGCCCCCGTCCGTGAGGATCTCCACGCGGTCCAGCTCCTTCGTGATCAGCACTCCGGCGACCTGGACGATCATCTGACCTTCGTGGGAGGAACGCGCGACGCGGCGGCGAAGGGACTCGGCGCGAGCGGGCGCGTCGGCTCGCGCACGCGCCCGTTGCCGTCGAGGCGCGGCAGGTCCGCGCCCATGAGGCAGGCGAGCGCCGCGGCCACCCCGTCGGCGGCGTCGGACGGCTGCGGCACGCTCTTGAGGCGCAGCAGGCGGGTGAGCATGAACTGCACCTGCTCCTTCGTCGCGCCGCCCGTGCCCACGACGGCCTTCTTGATCTCGCTCGGCGCGTACTCGTTGACCACGAGTCCCGCCTGTTCGGCGGCCAGGAGGATCACGCCGCGCGCGTGGCCCAGCACCACGGTGGTGCGGACGTTCTTCGCGTAGAAGACGTCCTCCACCGACACGGCGTCGGGCCGGTGTCGTGCCAGGAGATCCTGTACACCTTCATAGATCTCGCGCAGGCGCGCCGGGAGCGGGTCGCGCGCCTTCGTGCGGATCACGCCGCATTCCACGAGCGACGGCAGCGCCGCGCCGCCTCCGCGCACCACGCCGTAGCCGGTGTTCGCCGTGCCCGGGTCGATGCCGAGGATGAGCATCTCGTCGCTTACAGGTCCGCGAGCTCGGCGTCGTCGATCTCGAAGTTCGCCCAGACCTTCTGCACGTCGTCCAGCTCCTCGAGCGTCTCGATGAGCTTGAAGAGCATCTCGACGTTGTCCTTGCCGGTGACGGCCACGGTGTTCTTCGGCACCATCGCCAGCTCGGACTCGGTGGGCACGACCTTCTTCGCCTCGAGCGCCGCCTGCACCGCGTGAAAGCTCGCGGGGTCCGTGGTGACGACGTAGACGTCGTCCTCGCGACGGAAGTCCTCGGCGCCGGCCTCGAGGGCGAGCTCGAGCATCGCGTCCTCATCAGGGTGCGCGGCGGCGTCGATGGTGATCTGGCCCTTCTTCTCGAACATGAACGCCACCGAGCCCGGGGTGCCGAGGTTGCCGCCGGCGCGGGACATCTTGTGGCGGACGTCGGCGACGGTCCGCGTGGGGTTGTCGGTCATCGCGTCGATGATCAGCGCGACGCCGCCCGGGCCGTAGCCCTCGTACGTGACTTCCTGGATCGCGTCGCCCTCCAGGGTGCCCGCGCCCTTCTTGATCGCCCGCTCGATGTTGTCCTTCGGCAGCGACTTGGAGCGCGCCGCATCGATGGCCAGCCGGAGCCGCGCATTGGCCGAGGGGTCCGCGCCCCCCAGCTTGGCGGCCATCATGATCTCACGAATGAGCTTCGTGAACAGGATGCCGCGCTTGGCGTCGGTCGCGGCCTTGTAGTGCTTGATGTTCTTCCATTTACTGTGGCCGGCCATAGCGTCGCGACTCGATGTGGGGGGACTGACGGGACATCGAAATATAGGGGGGGAAGAAAGGGATTAGGGATCAGGGATTCCGGATTAGGGATCAGGGATTAGGAACTGCACGACGCCGCTCGAGCTGTCCGCCCGCGTGTCGGCGCCTGGCGTCCCGGGCGGCTATCATTCCGCAGGAGGGAGCGCCGCGACCGAGTGTCGGGACATCCTCTCCCGTGCCTGGGGCTGGCCCGTCCGCAGGGATGGCAGATCCCGAATCGCCGCGCTGCGCGCGCTCGTGGGATGACAGGCCTCCCAGATGCGTCCCGGGCCGTTCCTAATCCCTAATCCCTAATCCCTGACTGATCCCTGATCCCTTTTTCACCGATCCGGATCCAGCATGTCCTCGAACCGCATCCACTGCGCGTAGAAGTAGAGGTCTGCGTACTCGGTGCCCCCGTTGCGGTTCTTGCGCACGAGCAGCTCGGTGGCCCCCTCGATGCCGCGGGCGTTGTCGTACATCCCCTCCCGGAACAGCGTCAGGACGACGTCGGCGCGTTCCTTCACCGCGTGCTGAGCCCCGAAGTCGTCCAGGGTGGGGCGGCGGTCCTCGCGCGCGCCGAGGTTCGGCAGCGGGGCGGTGAGCAGCACGGCGACGCGCGCGTCGAGCGCGAGCTGCTTGAGGGCGCGCACCGCGGTCGCCTCCTCCTCCGCGGTGTCCCGCACGCCCGGCACCAGGGCGCTCAACCCGTCGATCACCACCAGCTCCGTGCCGCGCCCGGGGCCGACCTCCTCGGCGATCGTCTCCACGCGGCCGGGCGGCACCAGCGCGATGACCGGCAGCTCGTCGCGCAGGCGGACCGCCGCGGCCCCCACGCCGGCCCGCGTCTGCTCGTCCATCGTGCCGCGCCGCAGGTCGTCGATGCGCGTCCGGCCCTCGATCGCGAGCGCGCGCTCCAGCACGCGCTCCACGGTCATCTCGCCCGAGTAGTAGAAGGCGGACCGCTGCTGCTGCGCCACACGCAGGGCGACGGCGAGCGCGAACGCGCTCTTGCCGCTGCCCACGTCGCCGCCGAGCACCACGAGGTCCCCGCGACGGAGTCCGCCGCCGAGGATCTTGTCGAGACTGGGAAACCCGCTCGGAACCGTGTCGGGGGAGGGCGCACCGTCAGCGACGGCGTCGACGCGGCCCAGCAGGAGCGACAGGGGAGAGATGTCGGCGCCGCGCGGCATGGCGGATAATGGGTGTGGTGAGTGTGGGCAGCAAGGCGGGCGCCGCTCCGGCGGCCGACCGGCTCATGCCGAGAGGAGCGTGGCCAGGGCGTCCAGCTCGGCGCGGGCCGGCGGCTCCAGATAGTCGGCCGACGCCAGCGCCAGCGCGCCGACCGCGGCGCCGAGCTCCCCGAGGGTTCCCGTGGCGCTGAGCTCCAGGCAGCGGGCGAGCGGGGTGCGCACCGGCGTGGGGATGGCGAGCGTCGAGAGCCATCCCTTGGCGCCCGTGCCGCGCGTCGCGCGCGCGCCATCGGGCAGCGGGCCGGCCAGCCGGTCTCCCGCGAGGCGTGCGGCGAGGAAGCAGGCCAGCACCACCTCGCGTGCACCGCCGATCGGCGCCCGCCCCGCGAGCGCGGCGAGCTGGCGATAGGGAAAGGCGAGCGGCGCGAGCGCGTAGCGGGGCTGGGTCGTGTGCACGGCAGGAATCTGCAGCATGGGTCCCTGCGGGGACAGGCCGGCGACCGGTGGCCCGTGGATTGATCGCCCGGCGCCCCTCCCCCGACTATCTTTCCCCGCATGCCGCACCAGGCCAAGGCCGTCCTCTGGGTCGACGACGAGGCGGAGCTGCTCGAACCGCACCGCATCTTCCTCCGCGACAAGGGTTTCGAGGTCCACACCGCCACCAACGCCGACGATGCCGCCGAGATGGTGCGGCGTCGTCCGTTCGACCTCGTGCTCCTCGACGAGCAGATGCCCGGCACGCGCGGGCTCGAGGCCATGAAGGAGCTGCGGGAGATCGCGCCGACCATCCAGATCGTGATGGTCACCAAGAGCGAGGAGGACGGCACCCTCACCGAGGCGCTGGCGAAGAACATCGCCGGCTACCTCGTGAAGCCCGTCACGCCCCGCCAGGTCTACGCGATGGTGGCCCGCCTGCTCGAGGGTCCGCGCATCCGCCAGCAGGCGGTGGCGCGGACCTTCGTGGACCGGTTCCGCGCGATGCAGATGGAGTCCCTGCGCGACCTCGACTGGCGCGGATGGATCGACCGGTATCTCGAGCTGGTGCAGTGGGACCTGGACCTCGCGGCCGCCAACGAGATGGGGCTCCACGAGTCGCTCCAGGGGCTGTTCCCCGAGCTGCGCCGCCATTTCGCGCTCTTCATGAACACCGCGTACCCGGAGTGGCTCGCGAACCTCGGGGGCGACCGGCCCCCGCTCTCCATCGACATCGTCGGCGAGTTCCTCATGCCGGTGGTGCGGCAGGAGCGCGCGGCGGTCTTCATCGTCATCGACTGCCTCCGCCTGGACCAGTGGAAGATCATCGAGCCGGTGATCGCCCCGTTGTTCGACATCCAGACCACGCACTACTTCGGCGTGCTTCCCACCGCCACGCCCTACGCGCGCAACGCCCTCTTCAGCGGGCTGTTTCCCAACGAGATCGCCGCGCGCTTTCCCGACTGGTGGGGCGAGCGCGAGGACGAGACGCTCAACGCGCACGAGCGCGACCTCCTCGAGGCGCAGCTCGTGGAGATCGGCCACAAGGCGCCGGTGAAGTACGACAAGATCTCCTCGTCGCACGATGCCGACGAGCTGGAGCGCCGGCTCGCCAACGCGATCGCCCCCGACGGCATCAGCGCCTTCGTCTTCAACTTCGTGGACCTGCTCACGCACGGCCGCTCGGAGTCCGCGATCCTCTACGAGGTGGCCCGCGACGAGATCGCGCTGCGGCAGCTCACCCTCCAGTGGTTCCGGCGCTCCGCGCTCTTCAGCGTGCTCCAGGAAGCCGCGCGCCGGAAGGTGAAGGTGCTCGTCACGAGCGACCACGGCTCCATCCACTGCCACACGCCGGCCACGGTCTTCGCCAAGCGCGACGCCACGCAGAACCTGCGCTACAAGTTCGGCGAGGACCTGCGCGCGGAGCATCCGGAGTACGCCCTGCTCTTCAAGGATGAGGACGCGCTCAAGCTGCCGCGCCGCGGCCTTGGCGCCAACACCCTGCTCGCCACCGGCGACAGCTTCTTCGTCTATCCCACCAAGCTGCGCGAGTACCAGAGCCGCTACCGGGGTTCCTTCCTGCACGGGGGCGTGACGCCGGAAGAGTGCATCCTTCCGGTCTCCCTCCTCACGCCCCGGACGTAGCGCATGTACGTCCGCCTCCTGCGCTACCTGCGTCCACACACGTGGCGCATGACGGGCACGATCGCCTGCAACATCGTGGCGGCCGCGCTCGACGTGTTCTCCTTCACCCTGCTCGTCCCGTTCCTCAATGCGCTCTTCGGCGCGCCGAGCTTCATCCCGCGGAGCTCGGGATGGATCGCGAGCCTCCAGGAGCGGATGGTCGGGGCCTTCCTGAACCCGTCCGACCGCCTCGGCTCCGTGGAGACGATGATGGTGGCCATCGTCGCCATCGTCGCGCTGAAGAACGTCTTCGTCTGGATGGGCGGGCAGTTCGGCGCGTCGCTCCAGGAGAACGTCACCCGCGACCTGCGCGACGGCGTCTTCACGCACCTCGTGCGGCTGCCCCTCGGCTATTTCCAGCGCACCAAGACGGGCCAGATCATCTCCCGCGTGCTCAGCGACACCGAGCAGACCAAGGCACTGATCACCGAGCTCGTGACGAAGACGCTGCAGAACGTCGCGCAGATCGTGGGCACCATCATCATCCTGCTCAACTACTCGGTCAAGCTCACCTTCGTGGCGCTGGTGATCGCGCCGCTGCTCACGCTCTCGCTGCAGCCGGTGCTGCGCAAGCTGCGCAAGGGACACCGCCGGCTGCGCGGGGACTACGGCGAGATCACGAGCGTGCTCCAGGAAGTGGTGAGCGGCGTCCGGCTGGTGAAGAGCTTCCGCGGCGAGCGCTACGAGGACGGGCGCTTCATGGACGCGAGCCACCGGTACTCGGCGGGCATGGTCCGCATCACGCGCATCGCCTTCCTCTCGCAGCCGATGACGGAGATGATCGGCACCTCGGTGGCCATGCTCATCCTGTGGATGGGGGCGCGCGAGGTGCTCGGCGGCGGCGCGATGGACAGCGCGACGCTCATCACCTTCATGATCCTGGTGATGCGGCTGCTCCCCCCGCTCAAGCAGCTCTCGCAGGCGCCGACCACGGCGCAGCAGTCCTTCGCGTCGGCGGAGCGGCTGTTCGAGGTGGTGGACATGGCCACCGAGGCGCAGACGGATCGCGGCACGCACGAGGTCGCGGGACTGCGCGAGACGCTCGCCTTCGAGCACGTCACGTTCGCGTACGACGGCGAGCCGGTGCTGCGCGACGTGAGCTTCGTCGCGCGGCGCGGACAGGTCATTGCGCTCGTCGGCGCCAGCGGGGCGGGCAAGAGCACGCTCGTGGACCTGATTCCCCGGTTCTATGAGCCGTCGGGCGGCGTCATCCGCCTCGATGGCATCGACACGCGCGACATCCGGCTCGCGTCGCTCCGCGGCATCACCGGAATCGTGAGCCAGGACACGGTGCTGTTCAACGACACCGTGCGCAGCAACATCGCCTACGGCGCCGGGGACCGGTTCACCGACGCGCAGGTGGAGGCGGCGGCCCGCGCCGCCAACGCCCACGACTTCATCCGGCAGCTGCCGGACGGCTATCATACGGTCCTCGGCGAGCGCGGGACCCGGCTGTCCGGCGGCCAGCGCCAGCGCCTGGCCATCGCCCGTGCGCTGCTGACCGATCCGCCCATCCTCATTCTGGACGAAGCCACCTCCGCGCTGGACACGGAATCGGAACGACTCGTGCAAGAGGCCATCGACCGCCTCCTCGCGGGACGCACCGTCTTCGTCATCGCCCACCGTCTCTCCACCGTCGTGCACGCAGACCAGATCCTCGTCCTCGACCGCGGCGAGATCATCGAGCGCGGAACCCACGCCGAGCTCCTTGCCCACCACGGCGCCTACTTCCGCCTGCACGCCGCCCAGCTGCGGCGCGACGACCAGGCGGCGGACTGACGATGCGCACCCTCTTCTACCATACCGCGTCCGGATGGTCCGGCTCCTCGCGCGCCATGGCGGTAGCCGCCCGCGGCCTCGCCGCTCGTGGCCTGCCCGTCACGGTGGTCTGCCGGGAAGACACGCAGGCCGAACAGGTGTTCGCCAACGAGGGGCTCGACGTGGTCCCGCTGCCGATCAGCGATGCGGTCACGCGCGACTCGCTGCGGCTCCGCACCGTGCTGAAGGAGCGGTTCATCGAGGTCGTGTTCCTCCACACGGAGCGCGAGCACCTGGTGGCGAGCGCCGCGATGCGGCTCGCCGAGCGCGGGGCCATCGTCCGCCGCGTGCCGGCCGGCTGCGTGCCCACCGCCGGGCGCGCCTCGCGCTTCGCCGGCCGGATGGCGACGGCGCGCCTGATGTTCTCCATGGAGAACGACCGCGCGCGCGCCGGCCTCGCCGATCGTGCCTTCCTCGCCCCGCTCGGCGTGGACGTCACGCGCGCGGACGGCGCGCGCGAGGCGGCGCGTGACAGCCTCGGCGCCACCGACGAGACGCAGCTCATGATCTGCGTCGCGGACCGCGCGTCGCGCATGCGCATCACCACCACCCTGCGCACGGTCGCGCTCCTCGCCGAGCGGCATCCCGACCTCCGCCTCGCGCTCGCCGGCTCCGGCTGCGACGACGACGACACGCACATGCACGCCTCGGCGCTCGGCATCACGCCGCTCGTCCGCTTCCTCGGCGAGCGCGACGACCTGCCGACACTCGTCGCGGCGGCAGACGTTGGGTGGGTGGCAGCGGAGGGCGACGACGGCGCCTTCGCGTGTCTCGACTTCATGGCGGCCCGGGTGCCGGTGATCGCCGAACGCTCCACCCTCCTCTCGCACTACGTGCCGGACGGCATCGCCGGCGTGCTGCTGCCGCCGGCGGATCCGAGCGACACCGCCGCCGCCGTCGCCGCGTTCCTC
>JAQBPZ010000138.1 GCA_028287225.1 Gemmatimonadota bacterium | reverse complement strand
GGGGCAGGGGCGCTCGTCTCGGTGAGCGACACCCTGCTGCGCGGGCGGCTGCTGCTGGCTGCCCGGCGGGACCCGGCGCTGCTCCCGAACATCTCGCGCATCGTGGCCGGCGTGCCCACGTCGGTCTCCGAGCTCGGCTCCGGGCTGCTGATCGGCACGATGCTCGTCGTGTTCCCGTTCATCCTGCTGGTGTCGGTCGCCGCGTCGTACCTGATCGCGGGGAGCGCGATCGAGCCGGTGGAGCGCCTCATCAACGAGGTGGAGGCCATCACGGACGGGCGCTCGCTGCACCGGCGCCTGCCGTCTGACCTCGGCAACGAGGAGCTGTCGCGCCTCGGCAGCACGCTGAACGCGATGATCGCGCGCCTGGAGACCTCGTTCGGCGCGCTGCGGCGCTTCACCGCCGACGCCTCGCACGAGCTCAAGACGCCGCTCACCGTGCTGCGCGCCGACGTGGAGCGCGCGATGCACCCCAACGCCGCCGGCGCCGAGGCCATGCAGGCGCTGGAGGAGGCGCTGCACGAGACCACGCGGATGGCGGACCTGGTGGACAGCCTCCTCACGCTGGCGCGTGCGGACGAGGGCCGGTTCGACCTGCATCGCGAGCCGGTGGCGCTCGGCCCCCTCGTGCGCGACGTCTACGAGACCGCCGCCATCCTCGGCGAGGAGGCGGGGCTCATCGTCAGCATGGCCGTGCTGGAGGAGGGGAGCGTGGACGGCGACGCCCGCCGGCTGCGCCAGCTCTTCCTCAACCTCGTGACGAACGCGATCAAGTACACCGGCCGGGGAGGCCGCGTGGAGCTGGCGCTGAGCCAGCGGGCGGGCGACGAGATCGCCTTCACGGTGCGCGACTCGGGCATCGGCATCGCCGCCGCGGACCTGCCGCACGTGTTCGAGCGCTTCTGGCGGGCCGACCGCGCGCGCTCGCGCGGCGGCGAGCGGTCGGGCTTCGGCCTGGGCCTGGCCATCTGCCAGTGGATCGCCCACGCGCACGGCGGCCGCGTGGTGGCGCAGTCGCGTCTCGGCCGCGGCTCCGTGTTCACCGTGACGCTCCCCCTGCTGAGCGACTCCGCCGTGGCCGCCGCCGAAGACGCGCGCCGGGAGCAGCAGCAGGCACGCGACCTCCGGCGCGAGGTGGCGGACGAGGCGCGGGGGAAGGACTAACCGAGATTCGGGATCAGGGATCAGGGATTAGGGATTAGGGATTAGGGATTAGGAACTGCGCGCGCCGCACGAGCTGTCGACACGCGTGTCGGAGAATGGCGTCCCGGGCGGCTGTCATCCCGCAGGAGGGAGCACCGCGACCGAGTGTCGGGATCTACTGTCCCGTGCTCATGGCCAGCCCCAAAGCACCGGACAGCATGCCCCGACACTCGCTGCGCTCGTGCGGGGTGACACCGGTCCGCGTGGCATCCCGGGCAGTTCCTAATCCCTGATCCCTAATCCCTCCGTTTCGTTAATCCCGCATAACTCCGTGTTAACCAAACCTTAATCCGTGACCGCTACCACTCTCCATCGTCCGGCCTAGCTTGCACTCCGTAGACCCGGGGTGTCCCGTCCTTTACCAGTGGCGCAGACGGACATGTTCAACAATCTGTTGGAATCGAAGCCGAAGAAGCAGCGCACCATTGGCGGGCTCGTGCTCAGTGGCGTGATCCACGCGCTCGTGATCACCGCAGCCGTCTATGGAACGCTGCAGGCCAAGGAGCAGCTCGAGAAGCCCAAGGCCGAGAAGGTCGAGTTCGTCGACATGAAGAAGAAGGAGGAGCCGCCTCCGCCGAAGGACGAGCCGAAGCCCATGCCGAAGGACGTGGTCGTCGCGCCGCCGCCGCCGAAGGGCTTCCAGGTGCCGATCGCGCCGATCAAGGTCCCGGACGTGCTGCCGGACATCGACCTCTCCAAGAAGGTCACGGACGAGGCGGACTTCACCGGCAAGGGCGTGCAGGGCGGAACGTCGAAGGGCGTCGTCGGCGGCACCGGCCCGGTGAACACCGACCAGCCGTACTTCGAGTTCCAGGTGGAGAAGCAGGTGCAGCAGGTGCCCGGTACGGGCAACATGCGCTACCCGGAGATGCTCAAGTCGGCGAACATCGAGGGCGAAGTGCTGGCGCAGTTCGTCGTGGACGAGACGGGGCACTACGAGCCCGGCACCTTCAAGGTGCTCAAGTCCAGCCATGACCTCTTCACGGCCGCCGTGAAGAACGCCCTGCCGAACATGAAGTTCTATCCCGCCGAAGTCGGCGGACGCAAGGTGAAGCAGCTCGTACAGCAGCCGTTCACGTTCACGCTCACGAAGAGCGAATAACCTCCGGAGACTGACAAATGGATCTTTCACTCGCAGGCCTTTGGGCCCAGATGGGCAGCTTCGCCAAGGGCATCGTGATCGTGATGGCGATCATGTCCATCTACTCGCTGACCGTCATGGTCTCCAAGTGGTGGAGCCTCCGGAAGGCGCAGAAGGAGACGATCAAGTTCGCGCCGGAGTTCTCGCAGTTCCTCGAGGAGGACAACCTCACCGAGGCGATCAAGCTGGCCGAGTCGTACAAGAAGTCGCACGTCGCGCTGGTCCTCGGCGGCGCCCTCAGCGAAGTGAAGCCGCTCATCCAGGACGGGTCGGTCACCGTCGCTGACATCAACTCGGCCGAGCGGGCCGTCGAGCGCAACATGCTGCTCGAGATCACGAACCTGAAGCGCGGCCTCGCCGTCCTCGCCACCGTCGGCGCCACGGCGCCCTTCGTCGGCCTGCTCGGCACCACGGTCGGCATCATCAACGCCTTCGAGGGCATGGCGGCGTCGGGCTCCGGCGGTCTCGCCTCGATCGGTGGCGGTATCTCCGAGGCGCTCGCGACCACGGCGCTCGGACTGCTCGTCGCGATCCCGGCGGTGTGGGCGTACAACTACTTCCAGACGAAGATCGACAACCTGACCGTCGAGATGACGTACGTCTCCAAGGAGATGATCGACTACCTCATCAAGGGCGT
>JAQBPZ010000136.1 GCA_028287225.1 Gemmatimonadota bacterium | reverse complement strand
ACGGCTACGATCCCAAGGAAGGGCTCAAGGCGACGGAATACGCCGGCTCCGAGAAGATGACGCCGGCCGGTTACAACGGCGGCGTCGCGTACGGTACGGCCAACAGCCGCGCCGGCATCTCCGCGGTGCCCGCCGGCATGGCGCCCCCCGCCGATTCCACGCACGCGCAGAGCACCGCAGCCGGGACAACGCAGGCTCAATCGACTCCGTCGTCCGAGCGCCGACGCGCACGGTACGACTGCGCTTCGTGCCACTACTAGCCCGCCCGAGGACTCCCAGCACATGAGCAACGACACGGGGTCGACGGGCGTCAAGCGCCGCGACTTCCTCAAGGTCCTCGGCGTCGCCAGCGCCACCGTGGGTACGGTGGGCTGCTCGTCCGAGAAGGTTGGCAAGCTGATCCCCTATCTCGTCCATCCGGACGAGACGGTGGCCGGCGTGTCGACGTACTACGCCACGACGTGCCGCGAGTGCGCCGCGAGCTGCGGCATCATCGCCGAGACGCGCGACGGCCGCACCATCAAGCTCGAGGGCAACCCCGAGCACCCGATGAACCGGGGCGCGCTGTGCGCCCGCGGCCAGTCGGCGCTCCAGGGGTTGTACAACCCGGACCGCCTGCGCGGCCCCATGGTCAAGGAGAACGGCGCCTGGAAGGCGATCTCCTGGGACAATGCGCTCACCCTCGTGAGCCAGAAGCTGGGCGACGCACGCAGCCGCGGCACCGCCGCGAACGCCGTGTTCCTCAACCAGCAGGAGACCGGCAGCTTCCCGGCCTTCGTGGACGCGTGGCTCGCGGGCTTCGGGATGCGCCCCGCGCTCAACGTGGACTTCGAGGCGGACAGCGCGGTCATCGAGGCCAACCGCCGGTCGTACGGCGTCGCGTGGCCGCGCCTGTCGTTCAGCGACGCGCGGCTGATCGTGTCGTTCGGCGCCGACTTCCTGGACAACTGGGGCATGACGGTGCCGCAGCAGCTCGACTTCGCCGATGCCCGCGCGAAGATCGAAGGCGCCCCGCGCTTCGTGTACGTGGGACCGCGGCGGTCGCTCACCGGGTTGAACGCGGATCAGTGGATCGCGTGCAAGCCGGGCACCGAGCTGGCCATCGCGAACGCGCTGGGCGGCAAGGGCAGCATCGCCGACGCGGCGCGTGCGAGCGGCGTGGCGGAAGCCACGCTCGTGCGGCTGCAGCAGGAGCTCGCGTCGGCCAAGCCGGCGCTGGTGCTCACCGGGGCACGCGGTGCCAACGCGCTGGACCTGGCGCTGGCGGGTGCGGCGCTGAATCAGGCGAACGGCGCGGTCGGCACCACGGTGCGCCCCGCCGAAGCGGCTGCGGCCTTCGAGGGCGTCGCGCGGTTCAGCGACGTGACGGACGCGGTGGAGCGCATGCGCGGCGGCCAGGTGCCGATCGTGTTCGTGCGTGGCGTGAACCCGGCATACAACATCCCGGCGTCGTTCCGGTTCGCCGAGGCGTTCGCGAAGGTGCCGTTCAAGGTCAGCTTCTCCATGTATCCGGACGAGACGACCGAGCTGTGCGACCTCATCCTCCCCGACCTGCACTCCCTGGAGTCATGGGGTGATGCCGAGGGGAGCCGCGGGACGATCTCGCTCCAGCAGCCGGCCATGGACCCGGTGTTCCCCGGTCCGCGCGCCACGGCCGACGTGCTGATGCAGCTCGGCCAGAAGGACGTGAACAACGCGTCGCGCTATCCGCAGAAGGACTACCGCACGCTGCTCCTCTCGCGCTTCCCCGGGGGCACGGCCGCCGTGACCACGGCGCTCGCGAAGGGTGTGGCCACCGGCACGATGCCGGCCCGCACCGCGATGCCCGCGCCCGCCAGCCTGCGGATGCCGCAGGCGCTGGAGCAGTCGCAGGGCGATCTGTACCTGGTGGTCTATCAGTCGTCCGTGCTGGGCGACGGCCGCGGCGCGAACAAGCCGTGGCTGATGGAGCTGCCGGATCCGGTCACGAAGGTGCTGTGGAGCTCGTGGGTCGAGATCCACCCGGAGACGGCGACGCGCATGGGGATCGAGCGCGGCGACATCGTCGAGGTGAGCACGGTCAACGGCAAGGTGCAGGCGCCGGCGTACCTCTACCTCGGCATCCGCCCGGACACCATCGCGCTCACGATCGGGCAGGGGCACCGCTCGGCGGCGAAGCTCGAGGACTTCGACGGCAAGCACAACGACAACGTGCCGACGCAGTGGGGCTACGGCCGCTATGCGCGGAACGTCGGGGTGCGCGCCTCCGACCTGCTGAGCGCGTCCAGCGACGCCGCGGGCGGGTTCGCGATGGTCAGCACGAAGGCCACGCTGCGCAAGACGGGGGACCACGAGACGCTGGTGTCCACCGAGGGCTCCGCGCGCCAGCATGGCCGCGGCATCTCGCAGGCGCTGCTCGTCACGCAGCTTGGCGCGCTCAAGGAGGCGAGGGGCGCGGAGCTGGCCGACGCGCTCGCGCCGCAGGGCAGCGCCAACCAGGAGAGTGGTGGCGGCGGGTCGCACGGCGAGAAGGCCGGCGGCAAGGCCGAGGGCAACAAGGGCGAGCACCACGCGGAGATCCCGGGCGAGCCGAAGAACGAGTTCCTCCCCGGGCTTCGCTCGCCGGTGGCGGCGGACGCGCAGGGCCAGCTCGGCTCCACGACGTCCGACGATCACGGCAAGGACAAGGGCATGTACGCCGCGGGCCACTGGTCGGGGATGGCGAACCGCCGCTGGGCCATGACGATCGACCTCGCGCGCTGCACGGGCTGCTCCGCGTGCGTCACGGCCTGCTACGCGGAGAACAACATCCCCACGGTGGGCGCCGCCTGGCAGAACGCCACCGTGTACGCCGAGGCGAAGCCCGGCTTCAACATCACGCGCGGCCGCGAGATGAACTGGCTGCGCATCGAGCGCTACTTCGAGGGCGCGGACAGCGGCGAGTTCACCGAGGACTTCGAGGCGCGGTTCGCCCCGATGCTCTGCCAGCACTGCGGCAACGCGCCGTGCGAGCCGGTGTGCCCCGTGTACGCGACCTATCACGCGCCCGACGGCCTGAACGTGCAGGTCTACAACCGCTGCGTGGGCACGCGCTACTGCAGCAACAACTGCCCGTACAAGGTCCGGTACTTCAACTGGTTCGGGTACGGCGAGGAGGACCGCAAGCAGTACGCGTTCCCGTCGCCGCTCGACTGGCAGCTGAATCCCGACGTCACCGTCCGCAGCAAGGGCCTGATGGAGAAGTGCACCTTCTGCGTCCAGCGCATCCGCGAGGCGGAGAACCGCGCGAAGACCGAGGGACGCGAGGTGGCGGCCGACGAGTTCACGACGGCCTGCTCGCAGGCCTGCCCGTCGCGCGCGATCATCTTCGGGGATGCGGCCGATCCGAAGTGGACCGTGGCGAAGCAGGTGGAAGACCGGCGCGCGTATCACGTGTTCGAGGAGCTCAACACCTACACCGCGGTGGTCTACTTGAAGAAGGTCAACCATCCGGGTCCGGCGTCGCCGGCCAGGGCGTAAGGAACAGCCATGGCTACCATCGCACCGCCGGCATCGCGCGACGAGCTCGTGCGCCGGCCCAACGTCCCCAGCGCGGACAATCGCCTGCCGGGCGTCCGCGACTACGAGCAGGTGGACCACGACGTCATCGCGACCCTCGGCTTCTCGTGGGGATGGCTCATCTCCCTCGGGGCGGCCGTCTTCTGCCTGGCGATCGGCGCGCTGGCCTGGACCTACCAGATCCATGAGGGCCTCGGCGCCGCCGGCTACCAGCCGCCCACGATGTGGGGCGTGTACATCGTCACCTTCGTGTTCTGGGTCGGTATCGGCCACGCGGGCACGCTGATCTCCGCCATCCTGTACCTCTTCCGGGCGGGCTTCCGGACGACGATCTACCGGGCGGCCGAGGCCATGACGGTGTTCGCCGTCATGACGGCCGGGCTCTTCCCGATCCTGCACCTGGGCCGCCCCTGGAAGTTCTTCTGGCTGATCCCGTATCCCAACTGGCGGCTGATCTGGCCGAACCCGAAGAGCCCCCTGGTGTGGGACGTCTTCGCCATCCTCACGTACCTGACCGTCTCGGCGACGTTCTTCTACGTCGGACTGGTCCCGGACATCGCGGTGCTGCGGGACAAGGAGACGAACCCCGTCCGCAAGCGGATCTTCGCCGCGCTGGCGCTCGGCTGGCGGAACTCGGATCGCGAGTGGCGGCACTTCACCCGCGCGTACCTGTTCCTCGCGGCGTTCGCGACGCCGCTCGTGCTCTCCGTGCACTCCGTCGTGTCGTTCGACTTCGCCATGGCGCTGACGCCGGGCTGGCACGCGACGATCTTCCCGCCGTACTTCGTGGCCGGCGCCATCTTCTCCGGCATCGGGATGGTGTTCACCATCCTGATCCCGCTGCGGAAGCTGTTCAAGCTCGAGCACATCATCACCATCAACGACCTCGACGCGGCGGCCAAGCTCTGCCTCTTCACGTCGATGGTGGTGGGCCTGGCCTACCTCACCGAGTTCCAGGTCGCCTGGATGTCGGGCAACAAGGTGGAGCAGGAGTACTTCTGGAACCGCGTGTTCGGCCAGTGGGCCTGGGCCGCGTGGATCATGCTGATCTGCAACATGGTCATGCCGCTCTCGCTGTTCTCGCAGAAGCTGCGGCGGAACACCACGTGGCTGTTCATCTTCTCGATCTTCGTGAACATCGGGATGTGGTTCGAGCGCTTCGTGATCGTCATCCCGTCGCTCTCGCACGAGTTCGAGCCCTGGCAGTGGGGCGGGTACCACCCCACCTGGGTGGACTACGCCATCCTGCTCGGCTCGTTCGGCTGGTTCTTCATGTGGTTCCTGCTCTTCATCCGCCAGCTGCCGGTCATGGCGATCTCCGAGGTGAAGGAGATCATCCGCCCCAAGATGCGGCACCGGCATGACACGACGCACGACCTGAACGCGCTGACCATCGATCCCACCCTCACTGCCGGAGACGACTGATGCAGGGTGTGCTCGGAGCCTTCGCCGAGATCGACTCGACCGTGCACGCGATCGAGGATCTCAAGAAGCAGAACTTCAGCGACATCACGGTGTTCACGCCCACGCCGCGCCACGAGTTCGAGGACGTGCTGGACGCGCCCACGAGCGGCGTGCGCAGGTTCACGCTCGCCGGCGGCCTGCTCGGCCTGTCGTTCGGCTACTGGATCCCGATCTGGATCTCGGACTACTGGCCCCTCGTCGTGGGCGGCAAGCCGGTCGCGAGCTGGATTCCCTACACCATCATCGGCTTCGAGCTGATGGTGCTCTTCGGTTCGCTCTCCACGGTGTTCGGCATGTTCGCGCTGTCCCGCATCCCGCGGCTCACGATGACCGTGGGCTACGATCCCCGCTTCAGCCATGGCGACTACGGCATCTGGGTGGTGGCCGGCCCCGACCGTGCGACCGAAGCGGCCGACGTCCTCCGCAAGCACGGCGCGCTGGAGGTGCGGAATGAACGCTAGCCTCCGCGTGCTCCGCTCCGTGGTGCTCGGTGCGCTGGTCACGGGCCTCGGCGCCTGCTCCTGGTTCACGGACTTCAAGGAGCAGCCGAAGATCGACCCGTGGGAGACGGCGCACGACAGCATCCCGTTCCGCGGCACTCCGCAGAACTCGGTCTCCGTCTACGGCTCCGCCGTGCCCGGCTTCGCCGTGTCGCGCCTCGCGATGCCCGCCACGGTGGACTCGATGTCCGGCGTCGTGAACCCCGTGCCCGCCGATGCGCGCTCGCTGCACAACGGCCGGCTGTACTACCAGATCAACTGTGCCGTCTGCCACGGCGAGGCCGGCAAGGGCGATGGCCCGATCATGAAGGCCAAGGCGCTCTTTCCGCCGCCGCTCGTCGGCGCCGCCGCCGAGGCGCGCACCGACGGCTACATCTGGGGCGTGATCCGGAACGGTCGCGGTGCGATGCCGTCGTACAACCGCATCGAGGAGCTGGACCGGTGGGACGTGGTGAACTACGTCCGCGGGCTCCAGGGCCGGCATCAGGTGGTCGTCGGTCCCGCCGGCCTGCCCGGCGAGACGGGTGACAAGGTGCCGGGCTACTCGCAGATGGGTCCCACGCGTCCGTCGCCGTACTACAAGCACGCCGGCTCGCAGGCCGGTCCGGGCCGTGGCATGCTCGACTCGCCCGGCACGGCGGGCAGCACGTCGCCGATGGCCGGAGAGCAGGGCACCAAGCAGCCATCGGCGCAGCTCCCTGATTCCACGGGCACGGTGCCGCCGGCGAGTCCCGCGGCGCACGCCGCGCCGGGCTCGCAGCCCTCGCGTCCCACGACGACGACTCCCGCGGCACCGCCCGCCACTCCCACCACGACGCCGAAGACCGGAGGCGAGCGGTGAGCCTGCATTCCGTACACGTCCCCACGCGCGAGGAAGTCGTCTCCGCGTATACCAAGCCCACGTCCAAGGCGCTTGGCACGCTCTGCCTCGCGCTGGCGGCCATCGGCGGGCTGGCGTTCATCATCGGCCTGTTCGTCGATCCGTACCGCGCCTGGCGCTCGTACCACGTGAGCTGGCTGTTCTTCACGGCGCTCTCGTCGGCGGGCGTCATGTTCGTCGCCGTGCAGCGGATCACCACGGCGCGCTGGTCGCGCCCGATCATCCGCTTCATGGAGGGCTACGTCGCCTTCCTGCCGGTGGCGTTCGTCCTGCTGCTCGTCGACATCTTCCTCGGGAAGAACTACATCTACCCGTGGACGCACGAGGTGCCGCCGGTCGCCGAGAAGGTGATGTACTACAGCGGCGGCTTCCTCACGGCGCGCGTGCTGGTGGCGTTCCTCGTGATCCTGCTGCTCTCGCTCTGGTACATCTACACCTCGGTCCGGCTCGACGTCGGGCTGCTGCCCGAGGCGGGCAGCAAGTGGGCGGCCGGCCTGCGCGCGCGCATGCGCAACGGCTTCGGCGACGAGCGCCGCGAGCTGCACAGCACGCACTCGCTCCAGGGCAAGCTGGCGGTGTTCCTCGCCCTCGCGTTCGGCTACGGCTGGACGATCCTGGCGTTCGACATGTCGATGGGGCTGAGCCTGCACTTCCAGAGCACGCTCTATGGCTGGTGGTTCTTCATGGGCGGCTGGCTGTGCGCCCTCACGTCGTTCACGCTGCTCGTCATGGCGTGGCGCCGCTTCCTGAATGCGGAAACGCTGATCGGCGAGAACCACTTCCACGATCTCGGCAAGCTGTGCTTCGCCTTCACGGCGTTCTGGGGCTACCTGACCTTCGGGCAGTACCTGGTGATCTGGTACGGCAACGTCGGCGAGGAGACGCACTGGCCGCGGCTGCGCCTCATGGAGCCGTGGGTGCACTACACCGTTTCGGCGGTGATCATGGTGTTCTTCGCGCCCTTCTTCGGCCTGCTGTCGCGCGCCGCCAAGGTCTACCGTCCCACGCTGGCACTGTTCACGACCATCAGCCTCGTGGGCATGTTCCTCGTGCGCTACCTCGAGGTGTACCCCTCGCTGTACGGCGTCCTGGAGCACAACCCGTTCGGCATCTGGGAAGTGCTCGTCGCGCTCGGCTACGTTGGGCTCTGGGGCACCTGCTACCTCGCGTTCATGAACGCCTTCCCGCGCATGCGCGTCACGCTGATGACGTCGCCGTATCGGGATGAAGTGCAGATTCCGGTGGACGCCGAGACGATGGAGCCGCTGCCGGCGCACGAGTAGGACCGGATTAGGGATCCGTCGGATTAGGGATTAGGGATTAGGGATCAGGGATCAGTCGGATTAGGGATTAGGGATTAGGGATTAGGAACTGCGCGCGCCGCTCGAGCGGTCGACCCGCGTGTCGGCGGGTGGCGTCCCGGGCGGCTGTCATCCCGCAGGAGCGAAGCGAGTGTCGGGATCTGCTGTCCCAGCCGTGAGGCCGGCCCGTCCGCAGGGATGGAGGATCCCGACTCGATGCGCTGCGCGCGCTCGTGGGATGACAGGTCCGAGTGGCGTCCCGGTCAGTTCCTAATCCCTATCCCTAATCCCAAACTGATCCCTGATCCGACTAATCCCCCAGCATCGCCCGCAACGCCCCGAACGGCATCGCGCCGGACTGCCGCTTCGCTTCGCGGCCGCCGCGGAACACGATCACCGTCGGGATGCCGCGGATGTTGAACCGCTGGGCGGTGCGCGGGGCGGCCTCCGTGTCGAGCTTCGCGACCAGGGCGGTGCCGGCCGAGGCGCGGGCAAGCTGGTCCACTGCCGGTGCCATCATCTTGCAGGGGCCGCACCAGTCGGCGTAGAAATCCACCATCACCGGCAGCGTGCTCGCGGCGATCACCCGGTCGAAGGAGGTGTCGTCCAGGTGCATCGGCTGGTCGAGCGGGATGGCGGCGCCACAGGCGCCGCACTTCGGGCCGGCGGTCGCCCGCGCGGCGTCGATGCGGTTCCACTTGTGGCAGCTGGGGCAGGGGACGGTCAGGGACCCGGCAGTGGCATCGGACTGCGTCGTGGACATGCTCGCTTCTCCCTCGGCTCATGGGACGTTAGTATTCCGGAGCCTGCAAGTTTCGGGGCGTTAGCTCAATTGGTAGAGCGCCTGCTTTGCAAGCAGGAGGTCATCGGTTCGATTCCGATACGCTCCATGCACGAGAAGCCGCGTCCCCGATATCCGGGACGCGGCTTCTCGTGCATTCATGCCGGTATGGTGCTCCGCGTGGAGGCCGCTCCTACGGCACCATCCCCTTCGGACGTCCATCCGCGTCGAGAATCGTGACCTCGCCGAGATTGAGCTCGCGGATCCCCGCCTCGATCTTCGCGCGGTCGCCGATCACCACCCACACCAGCTGGCCCGGCGTCACGAACTTCCGCGCCGCCGCGTTCACCTGCGCATCCGAGGCGTTCCGTACCGCGTCGGCGTAGGTGGCGTAGTAGTCCTTCGGCAGGCCGAAGGTCTCGATCTCGCCGAGCGCGGAGGCCACCGAGGCGCTCGTCTCCCACCGGCCCGCGAGCGTCTTGATCATCCGGTCCTTCGCATCGTTGATCTCCGCCGTGGTCAGCGGCCGGTCCGACACCGCCGCGCGCAGCTCCTTCGCCACCTCGGCGAGCGACTCCTTCGTCTTGTCCGTCTGCACCGGCGCCATCACCATCCACAGCCGCTGGCCCCGTGCGTCCACCGGGAAGCTGAACGAGCCGTACGACCAGTGCTTGTCTTCGCGCAGGTTCATGTTGATGCGCGAGACGAACGCGCCACCGAACGCATCGTTGAAGAGCTGGAAGGGGATCTCGTCGCCATTCGCCTTCGGCGCGATGAGCTGGCCCGCGAGCACGTACGACTGGTCGGCGCCGGGCCGGTCGAGGATGTACACGCGCCGGCTCTCGCGGCCGGGCACCACGGCGACGTTCTTGGCCGGGATGTCGCCCGCCTTCCACGTGGAGAAGGCACGCTCCAGCCGGCTCGTGAGCTCGGGCATCGTGATGTCGCCCACCGCCACGATCGTCGCGTGGTTCGGCTTGAACCACGCCTGGTGGAAGCGCACGAGGTCGTCGCGGGTGATGCCGCGCACGGAGGACTCGGTGCCGCTGCCGGTCAGCGGCTGGCCGTAGGCGTGTCCGGCCCCGTACAGGAGCAGCGGCAGCACGCGCAGGCCCATGCTGAAGGGCTGGACCTGCTCCTGCTTGATGTTCGCCAGGGCGATCTGCTTCACGCGATCCAGGTCACCCTGCGGGAAGACCGGGTGCAGCAGCACGTCCGAGTAGATCGCCAGCGCGGGGTCGAGCTTGTCCTTGAGCGACGACATGCCCACGCGCACCACGTCCAGGTCCGACGTCGCGCTCATGTTGACGCCGAGCGCCGCGAGCTCGTCGGCGATCTGCGGCGACGTGCGGCTCGCCGTGCCTTCCATCAGCATCTGCATCGTCATGCCGGCCACGCCGGGGCGCGACGGGTCGTCCGCGGAATAGCCGCCGTCGATGATCGTCGAGAGCCGCACGATGGGCACGGTCGAGCTGCGCGAGAGCACCACCTTCATGCCGTTGGACAGCGTCGCGCGCTCCGCCGCGGGCAGCGGTGCCGCCGGCGTCGCGCCGACGGCCGGCAGCGTGCTGCGGTCCACGCCGGTGGCGACGGTCTCGTATGCGGGGAAGGGGTGCACCTCCAGCACGTACACGCCGTCGGACAGCCAGCGCCGCGCAGCGGAGCGCAGGTCCTCCGCGGTCGCCGTGGCCACCTGGCGCTGGATGGTCTTGTATGCCTCCGGGTCACCGCGGTAGACCTGCCCACGGGCCAGGATGTCGGACTTGCCGCCGAACCCACCGATCCGCTCGATGCCCCGGATGAACGAGGCGCGCCGCTGCGTCTTGATCCGGTCCAGTTCCGCGGCCGTGGGGCCGTTGGCGATGAACGCGCGGATCTCCTCGTCCTGGGCGCGCTCCACGGCCTGCAGGTCGCCGCCGGGCTGCGCCGTTGCCTGCAGCAGCATCTGCGTCGCGATCTCCCGATCGTCGGTGTACGCCGCAACGTCGGACGCGATCCGGTCGCGATACACGAGCCGCTTGTACAGGCGCGATGACCTCCCGCTGCCGAGGATGTCGAAGACCATCGCGAGGTGCGTCTGGTCCGCCGTCCCGAACTCGGGGACGTTCCACACCTTCATCAGGCGCGCCTGCGGCACGCGGTCCTGCATGACCTGGCGGTGCTCACCCTCCATCTTCGCGACCCAGGCCTGGTGCTTCACGATCGGCGGCCCGGACGGGATGTCGCCGAAGTAGCGCTCCACGCGCCGGCGCACGTCGTCGGCCTTCACGTCACCCGCGACGACGAGCACCGCGTTGGCGGGGCCGTAGTACGTGCGGAACCATTCCTTCACGTCCTCGAGCGACGCCGCGTTGAGGTCGTCCATGGAGCCGATCACCGACCACGAATACGGATGCCCGCGCGGAAAGGTGTTCTCGGCGATCGTGATCCACGTCTTGCCGTAGGGCTCGTTCTCGCCCTGCCGCTTCTCGTTCTGCACGACGCCGCGCTGCTCGTCCAGCCGCGCCTGCGTGATGGCGCCGACGAGATGCCCCATCCGGTCCGACTCGAGGAACAGGATGCGGTCGAGCGCCGACACGGGCACGTTCTCGAAGTAGTTGGTGCGGTCCTCGTTCGTGGTGCCATTCAGGTCGGTGGCGCCGAGGGGCTCCACTGCCTTGAAGTAGTCGTCGTTGTAGTTCTCGCTCCCGTTGAACATCAGGTGCTCGAACAGGTGCGCGAACCCGGTCTTGCCGACGCGCTCGTTCTTGGAGCCCACGTGGTACCACACGTTCACCGCGGCGATGGGCGCCTTGTGGTCCTCGTGCACCAGCAGCGTGAGCCCGTTGCGCAGCGTGTACTTGTGGTAGGGAATCTCGGGAATGTTCTGGCCGGCCTGTGCCTGTGCCTGTGCCTGTGCACGCAGAGGCGGCGCGGATGACAAGGCGAGCGCGAGCGCGAGCGTGGCGAGCAGCGGGCGGCGTGGCATGTGACGCTCCGGACGGAGGAGGATTTGTCCATTGATATACTCCGCCCTCCGTGTCTCGGGAAGTTGACCGTGCCAGCGGAGAGGATCGCGTTGCTCTGATGCTCAGCGAGCGGACCCGGCAGGTCCCTCAGTCAATGGAGGGGAAGATCGAGCGGATGGAATGGAGAGGAACGGATGGGGCACTCGGGGTGATCCACGATCAGACTGTCGTCGCGCCCCGGCACTCCTTCCGTTCTGATCCCTCTCCATCCGTTCGATCGTCTGTCCCCCTTTCGACTGAGGGACTTCCCGGGTCCGCTCGTGGCGCACGAGGTGAGCGCGCGCGCTACCAGCCGCCGCCCTCCGGCAGCCAGGGCGCGAGACGCTCGCGAAGCTCCTTGAGGGCGCGCCCCATCCGTGCCTCCACCGACTTCACCGACAGGCCGAGCAGCGCGGCGATCTCGTGGTAGGTGAGGCCGCGGTCGCGACTCAGCTCGAACACCTCGCGCTGCGGCGCCGAGAGGCCCGCGATCGCCGCTCGCACCGCCGCGGCCAGCTCGGCGCTCATCGCGCGCGCGTCGGAGTCCTCGCTCGCGCCGGGCGGGCGCACGAACGGCTCGCCCCGGCGCACCGTGCGCTCGTGGCGCAGGTGATTGAGCGCGCGGTTGCGCGTGGCCTGGTGCAGGTAGCCGGCGAGCGTCCCGCTCAGGAGCAGCGTCGTGCGGCGGCGCCAGAGCTCGAGCATCACCTCCTGCGCGATCTCCTCGGCCAGCGTGCGCTCCATCAGGAGCCGCGTTCCCGTGACGACGAGGGCCGGGTAGTGGCGCCGGAACACCGTGGCGAACGCCTCGTCGTCGCCGGCCCGCAGCCGCGCGAGGAGTTCCCCTTCGTCGGGGGCGGCGGTATCGTTCACGACGGGGGAGATCGCATGGCGCGTCAAATGTAGCACCCGGTCCCGGGCGCACGCCCCGCACCGTGGGACCCGGATGCAGGGTCGACCACCCCCGAGGTGTCGAGCACGCATGACTTCCGACGAACGCATGCCCGATCCAGACCAGGAGCCCGACTGGGCTCGCCTCGGCCCCGAGCTCGCCCAGCCCGGGTCGGTGGACGTGCGCACGATGGTCCCGGACGACGAGCGGGCACCGGAGCGGGCACGCCTGCTGGCCGCCCTCGCCGCAGCGCTGCGCGCGCCGGAGCCGCCGCCCCTGGTCACCCACGAGGTGGAGCGCGCGCTGGCGACCGTCATGGCACGTAGGGATGTGCTGCCGATGCGCGAGCCGCGCGTGGGCGC
>JAQBPZ010000130.1 GCA_028287225.1 Gemmatimonadota bacterium | reverse complement strand
CAGCCCGCGAGCAGCACGGCGCCGGCCGCGCTCAGCCAGCGCCGCACAGCCCTGCGATGCGGGTGCGGAGCTGGTCGCGGCGCGCCGACCACTCGTCGCGCTTCGCGCGCTCGGCCGCCACCACGTTGGCCGGCGCTCGGTCCACGAAGCCCGGGTTCGCCAGCCGTCCCTCCAGCGCCGTGAGCTGCTTTTCGAGGCCGGCGAGCTCGGTGGCCAGACGGGCGCATTCCTTCTGGACGTCCACCAGCCCGGCGAGGGGCACGTGCAGCTCGGCACCGCGGTTGAGCGCTGCCGCATGCACGCCCTCGGGGCGATCGTCCACGAACTCGAGCGATGTCCGCGCCATGCGCGCGATGAGCGCCGTCTCCGCCGCCAGCACCGCGCGATGCTCCGCAGTCGCGACGACGAGCGCGGAGATCGGCTTGCCTGGCGCCACGCCGTAGTCCGAGCGAATGGTGCGCAGCGAGCCGATGGCCTCCATGATCACCTCGAACTCCGAGGCGTCCACGGCACCACTCGGCGTGCTGCCGGGCAGCGGCCACTGCGTCGTGGCCAGGAAGGTCCCGTCGACGTGACCCGGCAGGCGCTGCCAGAGCGCCTCCGAGATGAACGGCACGATGGGGTGCAGCAGGCGGAGCGCCTGGTCGAACACGTGCACGAGCACCGCGCGCGCCACCTGCTGGTCGCGGGCCGCAGCGGCGTCCGGCTCGCCGGCTGGGGCGAGCCTCCCTTTTATGGCCTCGAGGTACCAGTCGGCGAGCTCGTTCCACACGAAGCGGCGCGCCGTCTCCGCGTACTCGTTGAGGCGCAGGCCGGCGGTGAGCTCGCCCGGCTGCCACACCTCGCCATGCGGCTTCGCCGGCCCGATCGCGCGGTCGCACTCGCGGATGGCCACGTCCAGCCGGTGCAGGATCCAGCTGTCGGCGCGGCCGAGCTCGGAGCCGGCGAGCTCGGTGAAGGGCCGGACCGCGCCCGTGCCCACGTTGCCGAGCAGGAAGCGGCCGATGTTCCAGAGCTTCGTCGCGAAGTTGCGCCCCGGCGCGAAGGACTTGTCGAGGTCCTCGTGGTCGAGCATCACGTCCGCGCCCAGCCCCATGCCCGCGATCAGCGTGTAGCGGAGCGCGTCGGCGCCGTACCGCTGCACCACGTCCAGCGGGTCGATGCCGTTGCCGAGCGACTTCGACATCTTCCGGCCAGTCACGTCGCGCGCGGTGCCGTGCAGGTAGACCGTGTGGAACGGCGCGTCGCCCAGGAAGGCGTAGCCCGACATGATCATCCGCGCGACCCAGAAGAAGAGGATCTCGGGCGCGGTGACGAGCACGTCGCTCGGGTAGAACGCGCGCAGGTCGGCGGACTGCTCGTTCGGCCAGCCCAGCGTGGAGATGGGCCACAGCCAGCTCGAGAACCAGGTGTCGAGCACGTCCTCGTCCTGCACCGCCGGGCCGCCGCAGGTGGGGCAGGTGGTGAGGTCCGTGCGGCTGGCGATCACGTTGTTCGGCGCCTCGCAGGCCGCGCAGTACCAGATCGGCACGCGGTGGCCCCACCAGAGCTGCCGCGAGATGTTCCAGTCGCGGATGTTCGTCATCCAGTGCTCGTACACGCCGACCCAGCGCTCGGGGAGGATGCGCACGCGTCCTGTCTGGACAGCCTCCAGTGCCGGGGCAGCCAACGGCGCCATGCGCACGAACCACTGGTCGCTCAGGCGCGGCTCCACCACGGTGTCGCAGCGGTAGCAGTGCCGCACGTTGTGCTGGTGCGGCTCCTTCTTCACCAGCCGCCCCGCGGCGGCGAGCTGCTCCACGATGCGGCGGCGCGCCTCGAACCGGTCGACGCCGCGCAGCGACTCGGGCACGCGGCCCTTCGCGTCCTCTCCCTCGTTCAGCACGCCGTGCATGTCGATCACCACCGGCATCGCGAGGCCGTGGCGACGGCCCACCTCGAAGTCGTTCGCGTCGTGCGCCGGCGTGATCTTCACCACGCCCGTCCCGAACTCGGGATCCGCGTACGCGTCGGCGATCACGGGGATCGGGAGGTTCAGGATCGGCAGGATCACATGGCGGCCGATGAGATCCTGGTAGCGTTCGTCGCCCGGGTTCACGGCCACGGCCACGTCGCCGAGCATCGTCTCGGGGCGGGTGGTGGCCACGGTGATGGAGCGCGTGGGGTCGCCCTCCACCTGGTACGAGACATGGTACAGGGCGCCAGCGGTCTCGGTGGGCTCGGCCTCCTCGTCCGACAGCGACGTGAGGCAGCGCGGGCACCAGTGGATCACCCGGTGGCCGCGATAGATCAGGCCGCGCTCGTACAGCCGCACGAACGCCTCGCGCACGGCGGCGCTGAGCGCGGGGCTGAACGTGTACGCGGTGCGCGTCCAGTCGGCCGAGGCGCCGATGGCGCGAAGCTGCTCGAGGATCGTGCCGCCGGTGCGCTCCACGAACGCGCGCGTGCGGTCCAGGAACTGCTCGCGGCCGAGATCGTTGCGCGAGAGCCCCTCGGCGGCGAGCTGCTTCTCGATGATGTTCTGGGTCGCGATGCCGGCGTGGTCGGTGCCGGGCACCCAGAGCGCCTCGAAGCCGCGCATGCGCGCCCAGCGCACGAGCACGTCCTGCACCGTGTTGTTCAGTCCATGGCCGACGTGCAGGATGGCGGTGACGTTCGGCGGGGGCATGAAGATGCCGAACGGGTCGCGCGTCCCGCCGGCGCGCGTCGTCCGCGCCGCGTCAGCGGTGAAGCATCCCGCCTCGACCCAGCGCCGGTAGATGGCCGGTTCGGTGGCCGCAGGGTCGTACTGCGCGGGGAAGTCGTCCGGGGCGGGCGCGGACGTCGGCTGGGACAGCTCGGAAATGGACATGACCCGCGGAAGTTAACCCGCGGGTCATGCAGTCAGAAGCAGGTCCCGGGGCTGCCGGGACCTGCCGGGTGGTCAGATGGCGTCGGTCGGGTTGGCCACGTGATCGGCCTTGGGCACGCCCGTCGGCGCGATGGGCGCGCCACCGGTCCGGTCGCCCTTCACCGCCTTCTTCTCGCGCCGGCGGCGCTCCGCGATGCCCTCGATGTCGTCGGCGGCGAGCTCCACCTCGTTGCCCGTGGCCGTCATGCGCTCCTCGAGCCGCACGCGCGGATCCGCGTGCCGGGCCAGGTCCGCCGACGTGCCCTGCCGCGTGCGCCCCGTGCCGACCGTGCGGCCTTCCCAGTGCGCCTCCGTGTGGTCGTCGTCGCCGGCGGCGAAGCGGGCCGCGTGATCGCGCACGCGCTCCTCCTCCTCGCCGATCGCGATGCGGTTCACCACCGTGCCGACACCCGGCACGCCGCGCGCGAGCACCACCGCATGCTCGGCCTCCTCCTCCGTGTTCACCCAGCCGGCCAGCTCGATGGAGTCCTCGCCGATGCCGCCGATGTCCACGGCGCGCTCGCTCATGATGGGATCGTTGCGGAACGCCTCGAGCACGCGCTCCTCGAGCTCGGAGCCGCCCTCGTCCGACGACGCATCCAGCTCGTCGTCCTCGTAGTCGTCGTAGTCCGCGTAGTCATCGGCCACGACGGGCTGCGAACCGGCCAGCTCGCTCAGTCCATCGGGCAGCCCGCGGCGCACGCGGTTGGCGATACCGCTGAAGCCGCCGACGCGCTGGGCGACGAGCATGCCGACGGCAAAGCCGGCGACCGCGCCGAGCAGCACGCTCGTGACGGTCCCGGTGACGGAGGATTCTTCTTCGTCCTGAATGCGCAGGTATGACATGGGGGGAAGCCTGTGGCGGAGGGTCTGCCGCAAGGATAGCTTACGCGGGAGAATTTGGCGATTCCTTGCGGGCTTCTCGCAAGAAGAAGGCCGCTCACCACGCCCCTCAAATCCGCCCCGTGCATCCTCCCGAGACACCCCGTGGCCCGGGTGCACCGGCCGCTGGGACGCTCCCCATCCGGCGCATCCTCCTGTGGTCGATCGTCGGGCTCGCGATCGTCGCGGGGCTCGTCCTCTACTTCCGCTACGAACGGACGCTCATTCCGCTCGTCAGTTGATCCGTCCCCTCCACTCCCGCCAGCCCGATCGCCGATGATCCGCCCCCCCGACTCTGCCGCAGGCTCCGCGCTGACCCTCGTGCTGCCCGACGGCGCCACGCGCACCGTGGACGCGGGCACGCTGCCGGCCGACGTGGTGCGCACGATCGGCGAGCGCCTGCTCATGGCGGCGGTGGCCGTGTCGGTGGACGGCGAGATCCAGGACCTCATGACGCCGCTCCGCCGCGGCGGCGCCTTTCGCGTGATCACGGAGCGCGACCCGGAAGCCCTCGGCGTGCTGCGCCATTCCGCCGCGCACATCCTGGCCACGGCGGTGCGCCGCCTGCGCCCCGACGCGAAGATCGGCTTCGGGCCCGCCATCGAGGACGGCTTCTATTACGACTTCGAGGTCGCCCAGCCCTTCACCCCTGAAGACCTGGACCGCTTCGAGGCCGAGATGCGGAAGGTGATCCAGGAGAGGTATCCGTTCGTGCGCGCGGAGCTCAGCGCGCCCGAGGCGCGCGCCATCTTCACGGACGATCCGCTCAAGCTGGAGCGGCTGGACGACTTCACCGACCCGGCCGAGATCATCTCCACGTACACGGATGGTCCGTTCGTGGACCTGTGCCGCGGCCCGCACGTGCCCGACACCGGCCGCCTGAAGCACTTCAAGCTGATGAGCAGCGCGGGCGCGTACTGGCGTGGCGACGAGAAGCGCCAGATGCTCCAGCGCATCTACGGCACGGCGTTCTTCAAGAAGGATGAGCTGGAGGCGCACCTGTTCCGCCTCGAGGAGGCGAAGAAGCGGGACCATCGGAAGCTCGGCAGGGAGCTCGACCTCTTCATGCTGCATCCGTTCTCGCCCGGCGCCACGTTCTGGACCGAGCGCGGCACCACGCTCTACAACCTGCTCGTGGGGTTCGTGCGGGAGCGCCAGGCGCGCGACTTCGCCGAGATCAAGACGCCGCTGCTGTACAACAAGGCGCTCTGGGAGATGTCGGGCCACTGGGGCAAGTACAAGGAGAACATGTTCCTGGTGCTCGACGCCGAGAGTGGGGAGCACGACATCTCGCTCAAGCCCATGAACTGTCCGTCGCACCACCTGATGTACCAGGCGAAGAAGCATTCGTACCGCGAGCTGCCCAAGCGCTTCGTCACCTTCGACGTGCTGCACCGCAACGAGGTGACGGGCGCGCTCTCCGGGCTGACGCGCGTCCGGCAGTTCGCGCAGGACGATTGCCACGTGTACCTGCGCGAGGACCAGATCGAGGCCGAGGTGCAGTTCCTCATGGACTTCATCCTGGGCCACTACGCCGCCTTCGGGCTGCAGGCGTCGCTCAAGTTCGCGACGCGCCCGGAGACCCGCCTCGGCGACGACGCCATGTGGGACCGCGCGGAGGGCGCGCTCCGGAAGGCGCTCGAGGCGACGGGGCAGGCGTACACGCTCAAGGAGGGCGACGGCGCGTTCTACGGTCCCAAGATCGACTTCGACGTCACCGATTCCATCGGGCGCGCCTGGCAGCTCGGCACCATCCAGCTCGACTACGCCGCGCCGGAGCGCTTCGACCTCACGTACACGGGCGAGGACAACAGCGCCCACCGCCCCGTGGTGATCCACCGCGCGGTGAGCGGCTCGTTCGAGCGCTTCATCGCGATCCTCATCGAGCACTTCGCCGGCGCGTTCCCCACCTGGCTCGCGCCCGAGCAGGTGCGCGTGCTGCCCATCACCGACGAGCAGGCGGGCGTCGCGGCGTCGGTCGCGGAGCGCATGACGGCCGCGGGGATCCGCGCGCACCTCGACGACCGCAACGAGACGCTCAAGTACCGCGTCGCCGAGGGCGCGCGCATGAAGGTGCCGTACATGTGCGTCGTGGGGCGTCGGGAGGCCGAGGCCGATCAGGTGGCCGTCAACACGCGCGGCGCGGGTGAAGGCCAGAAGCCGGCGCCGGTGGCGGTCGACGAGTTCATCGCGCGCGTGCAGCGCGAGACGGCGGAGCGGACGCTCACGTTGCGGGCGGGAGCGAGGGAGTAGGGAATCTCGGGATTAGGGAGTAGGGATTAGGAACGGCGCGCGCCGCTCGAGCGGTCGACCCGCGTGTCGGTGCGTGGCGTCCCGGGCAGCTGTCATCCCGCAGGAGCGAAGCGAGTGTCGGGAGATACTCTCCCGTGCCTGGGGCTGGCCCCGCGCGCATGGAGAGAAGACTGCCCAGAGGGCGCCCGCCGCGCTTCGCGCAGCAGGATGACCTCCGCTCGGGATGCGTCCCCGCGCAGTTCCTAATCCCTAATCCCTAATCCCTGACTGATCCCTGAGCCCGGTTCATTCCGGACACGCCTCGGGCCGCGCGGCTGACGCGAGCTCGCGGCCGAGGTAGGTGATGCGCAGGCCCCCGCGCGTGCGCGTGCGCAGCGACACGGAGCGGAACTGCGCGTCGTCGGCGCGGGGCGGGATGCGGATGTCGCCGCGCTCGCGCGTCTCGATCACCTCGTACTGCGCGAAGAGATCGGCGCGGCCCGCGCTGCGGATCACGTGTGCCGTGCCGCAGGTGGGGACGATGTCGATGCGCTCGATGCGCGGGCTCAGGAAGAGCGCGCGCCGCCCCAGCACCACCTCGAACAGCGCGCCCTCGTTGGAAGCCGCATCCATCTCGGCGCGGGCGCTGCCCAGGCGCACGCCGTCGGCGGTGAGCTCCACGAGCGCCGAGTCGCGGCGCGGGGTGGAGGGTGCCAGCTCCAGCAGGTAGTGCTCGCCCTCCAGCACCGGCACCGTGACCGTGGCCCGCCACGCCCCGTGCGCGGTATCGCCGGCCGCGGCGGAAACGGACATCGCACGCGAGCCCGGGATCTCCTCCAGCCGGTCGCCCTCCACCGCACCCGTCATCGCCTGCTGCCCCGCGGCGTTCTCCACGCTGATCTCGGCGTCCTGCGCGGCCACGCGCAGCTGCATCACTGCCGAGACGGTGGCCAGCGGCTCGCCCGCCTGCCGGGCGACGAACACGGCGGTGTCCGGGGCGGGCGCCAC
>JAQBPZ010000128.1 GCA_028287225.1 Gemmatimonadota bacterium | reverse complement strand
GGACGCGTACTCGTCGTTGTTCGTGGAGAGCGCCGTCATGTTGGCGAAGCCGCCGATCGACATCGCCGTGACCGCCGCCTCGGACCCGCCGCAGATCATGACGTCGGCGTCGCCGTACTGAATGGTCCGGAAGGCGTCACCGATGGCGTGCGCACTGGTGGAGCACGCCGACACGGTGGCGTAGTTGGGCCCGCGCGCGTTGAAGCGCATGGAGACCACGCCGGCGGCGATGTCGGCGATGAACATCGGGATGAAGAAGGGGCTGATCTTGCTCGCCCCGCGCTCGCGATACGTGTCGTGCTGGTCCTCGAAGCTCTTGAGGCCCCCGATGCCGCTGCCGATGATCACCCCGATCCGGTCGACGTCGTAGCCGCCGTCGGAGAGGCCGGCGTCGCGCATGGCTTCCACCGAGGCCGCCACCGCGTACTGCGCGTACGGGTCGGCGCGCTTCGCCTCCTTGCGCTCCATGGAGAGGAGCGGATCGAACCCCTTCAGCTCGCAGGCGAAGCGCACCGGGAACGCCGCGGGATCGAACTTCGTGATCGGCGCGGCGCCCGATACTCCGTGCTGCATCGCGTGCCAAGTCGTCGCCACATCGTTGCCGATGGGCGTAACGGCACCGAGACCAGTGACGACGACCCGACGCCGCATTACGCCGCGACCTTGCCGTTCAGGTAGGCGACGGCGTCGCCGACGGTGCGCAGCTTCTCGGCATCCTCGTCGGGGATGTCGATGTTGAACTCCTTCTCGAACTCCATCACCAGCTCGACGATGTCGAGGCTGTCGGCGCCGAGATCCTCGATGAAGCTGGCTTCGTCGGTCATCTTGTCGCGCTCGACGCCGAGCTCCTTCTCGATGATGTCACGGACCTTCTGGGCGTTGTCAGCCATGGGTCGGGCTCCTGATAAGTTTGGACGCGGGAAAGCTGGCGAAAACTAGCGAAAGACAGCAGTGAATGTCACGTGGGACCCCGGGGCGGTGCTCCGGGGGCCGAACACTAATCACATGACCATGCCGCCGTCGACCACGAGGACCTGCCCCGTGATGTACGATGCGTGCTCCGACGCCAGGAAGGCGACGGTGGCGGCGATGTCCTGCGGGCTGCCGAGGCGCTCGAGGGGGATCTGGCCGGAGAGGGCCGCCCGCGCCTCGGCGGTCATCGCGCCGGTCATGTCGGTCTCGATGAAGCCCGGGGCGATGGCGTTGACGAGGATGTTCCGGGAGCCGAGCTCCTTGGCAACCGTCTTGGTGAGGCCGATCAGGCCCGCCTTGCTCGCCGCGTAGTTGGCCTGCCCCTTGTTCCCCGTGATGCCGACGATGCTGGCGATGTTGATGATCCGTCCCCACCGGCGCTTCATCATGCCGCGGGCCGTCGCGCGGATGGTGAGGAACGCGCCGCGCAGGTTGGCGTCGAGCACCGTGTCCCAGTCCTCGTCCTTGATGCGGAAGAGGATGTTGTCGCGGGTGAGGCCCGCGTTGTTCACGAGGATGTCGATCTGGCCGAAGGCCCCCTCCACCGCCCCGATCAGCGCCACGATGGACGCCGGGTCCCCCACGTCGGCGGCGAAGCCCTGCGCGCCGTTGCCGACGGCCGCCGCGGCCTCCTGCGCCTTCGCCAGGTCGCGGCCCACCACGGCGACGCGGGCGCCGGCCCCCGCCAGGGTGTCGGCAATGGCGCGTCCGATGCCGCGGGTGCTGCCCGTGACGAGCGCGGTGCGCCCGGTGAGGTCGATCTTCATGCGGTCACCTGGGCGAGGAGGGCGTCGACGTCGGCCGCGGTGCCGCAGCTCAGGACGGTGACGTCCGGTGCGATCTTCTTCACGAGTCCCTTGAGCACGGTGCCCGGGCCCATCTCCAGGAAGAGGGCGTCCGGGAACCGGTCCGCGAGCGCGGTGACCTCGCGCGCCCACTGCACGGGGGCGGTGAGCTGCTCCACGAGCAGCCGGCGCGCAAGCGCTGCATCCGTAACGGGTTGCGCGTTCACGTTCGCGTAGACCGGGAACCGTGGGTCGGCCAGATGCGCCAGGTCGAGCGCCGCTTCCAGTCCCACGGACGCCTCGGCCAGCAGCGGCGAGTGGAACGCGCCGCTCACGTTGAGCCGGATGGCGCGCTTGGCGCCGTGCTCCTTCACGAGCACCATGGCCCGCTCCACGGCGCTGATCTCGCCGCTGATCACCGTCTGGCCGGGCGAGTTGAAGTTCGCGGGCACCACGATCCCGTCGGTCGACGCCTGGCGGCAGATGTCCTCGATCGGGATGTCCGTGTCGCCCAGCACCGCGGCCATCGCGCCCGGGCGGCGGATCCCCGCCTGAAACATGAGCTCGCCACGGGTGCGGACGAGGCGCACCGCCTCGGGCAGCGCGAGGGCGTCGGCGGCGTGGTACGCGGTGAACTCGCCCAGCGAATGGCCGGCCGCGGCGACGACCATGTCGCCGATGGTCTCCCGGACCACGGCCCACACGGCCGCGCCGTGCGTGAGGAGGGCGGGCTGCGCGTTCAGGGTGCGCGTGAGCTCGTCGTCGGGCCCGTCGAAGCAGAGGCGGCTGAGCGGGATGCCGATGGCATCGTCCGCGGCGGCGAAGACCTCGTGCGCCTCGGGAAAGCGCTCGGCGAGGTCCTTCCCCATGCCGGCCGCCTGGGACCCCTGTCCGGGGAACAGCAGGACGATGTCGGGCATGCTAGAAGGCGATGATCATGGAGCCCCACGTGAACCCGGCGCCGAAGGCGACCAGGAGCGCCGTGGTGCCGGACTTCACGCGGCCCTGCTCGATGGCTTCGTCGAGGGCGATGGGGATGGACGCGGACGACGTGTTGCCGTAGCGATCGACGTTGACGTAGACCTTTTCCATCGGGATGTTCGCGTGCTTGGCGGTCGCCTCGATGATGCGGACGTTCGCCTGGTGCGGGATGAGGATGTCGATGTCCTGCCCGGTGAGCCGCGCGCCGTCCAGGGCGCGGTCGCAGGCGTCGGCCATGGACCGCACGGCGTGCTTGAAGGTCTCGCGGCCGGCCATGTGGACGAACGACGAACGGTCGGCGAGGACCTCGGCGCTGTACGGGATGGTCGCGCCGCCGGCGGGGCGCCAGAGCAGCTCCGCCAGGGTGCCGTCGCTGCGCATGTAGGCGCTGAGGATCCCCTTGTCCCTGGTGCCCTCTCCGTTGCGCTTCAGGACGGCGGCGCCGGCCCCGTCGCCGAAGAGGACGCAGGTGGACCGGTCGTGCCAGTCGATGATGGAGCTCATCTTTTCCGCGCCCACGACCAGCGCGGTCTCGATGACGCCGGACTGGATGAGGCCCTCGGCGACCGTCATGCCGTAGATCCAGCCCGAGCAGGCCGCCGAGATGTCGAAGGCGGCCGCGCGCGTGGCGCC
>JAQBPZ010000083.1 GCA_028287225.1 Gemmatimonadota bacterium | reverse complement strand
TATCGAGTAAGAACAGCAGAGCGTCCCGAGCGAATGTCACCCAGCAGGAGCGAAGCGCGTGTCGGGGTCACTGTCCCGTGTCGTGAGGCCGCCACGAAGCACGGGACGATGACCCGGACACGCGCTCGCTACGCTCACTCCTCCGGGGTGTCATCGCTAGCATCCGCCGTGACTTGCGCGTTACTCGCTTTTCAGTTCTCCTTGCTCGTGCTCGCCATTTCGTACGGCGTCGGCCCCGCGAGCAGTCCGCGCATGCTCACGCGGCCCCATACGTAGCGGCGCCAGAGCCAGAAGGTGGCGAGCGTCGCGACGAGGAGTGGCAGCGCCTTCGGTAGCTGCGCGCGCAGCGTGGCGACCGTCTCGGGCGCGGCGGGTGACGGATGCAGGATGTCGCCCAGCGAGGGAGCGATGAAGGCGAAGTTGTTGAGCGCGTGAGCGGCGATCGGCACCCAGAGCTTTCGCGTGCGCAGGTAAAGAAGCGACATCGCGACACCGAAGAGCTGCGGACTCGGCTTCCAGTGTCCTGACGCGCCCGCGATGTTGAACGGCACGATGACGACGAAGACCAGGACGAGCGTGAGCGAGACCAGGTCGCGTGCGCGAAAGCGCGCGAAGGGCGACGGCGGTGTCGTCTTCATGACGTCGTCGATCGTGGTCACGGGAAGCGTCATTGCTCTATGGACGCGGGGCGGGCGAAAAGCGGGGAACAGCTGGTCAAGGAAGATCGACAAGCGATAAGGGCGGATGACAGCAAGCCAATCCTGCAGATCGTCTTCCATCTTTCAGGACTCGCTGTTCACGCTTTCCTGATGGCGCACACGGATGCAGGACGGAGGGAGTCCCCATTGTCGCCGTTCATTCGTGCTCATCGCCCTACGCCGGATTCGCGGAGATTCGCGTACGCTGACGGCGATGGTTTCCGCCGATGGACGAATCGGGGCCATGCGCGATGCCACGCATGGCCCCGATTCATACAATACCCGGGCGATCAGATCAGGACCGTCGCCGGGACCTCGGGAACGATCGGCATGCCGCCGGGGAAGTACGCGTTGTGGACGTACTGGCGCACCATGCGCTGGGTGTTGAAGAAGCTGCCGTTCAGCGAGATGGCCGACCGCATCACCTCGGCGTACGCGAACGGGAGCCCGTAGAAGAGGGGCAGGATCACGCGCTCGAGCTTCATGTAGAGGTCCGTGACGTCGCGAGCCGGATCGCCGGCCGGATCGGGCACTCCGATGGACCAGCCCGTGACGCCCTCCACGTGCCCTTCCACCCACCAGCCATCGAGCACGCTGAACGACGGCACGCCGTTCAGGTTGGCCTTCATCCCGCTCGTCCCGGAGGCCTCGAGGGGCTTCATGGGGTTGTTGAGCCAGAGGTCGACGCCGGCCACCATCTTCGCGGCGAACGCCATCTCGTAGTTCTCCACGTACACCACCTTCACCAGGTCGCCGAGCTGCTCGCGCGCCGCGAAGATGCGGCGGATCAGCTCCTTGCCGCCGCTGTCGTGCGGGTGCGCCTTGCCGCCGAAGAGGATCTGGATCCTGCCGACGTTCTTCGCCATCGTCGTCAGGCGCTCGAGGTCGGTGAAGATCAGGTCGGCGCGCTTGTACGGCGTGGCGCGGCGCGCGAAGCCGATGGTCATCACGGCCGGATCCAGCCGCTCGCCGGTGCGGCGCTCCACCTCGGCGAACAGCGCGAGCTTGCTGGCCATGTGCGCGTCGCGGATCTCCTGCAGCGGGATGCTCACCGCGTAGCGCAGGTCGAGGGTGTCGCGGCGCCACTCGGGGATGCGGCGGTCGAAGAGGGCGGCGAACTCGGGCCCCGTCCACGTCGTGGCATGCACGCCGTTCGTGATCGAGTTGATCGGGTACTCGGGGAACATGCCGCGCGAGACCTCGCCGTGGCGCATCGCGACGCCGTTGACGAAGCGCGTGAGGTGCAGCGCGAGGTGCGTCATGTTGAGCATCCCCTCGTACACGCCGCCGGAGCTCTCCAGCATCGCGACGCGGTCGTCGCCGAGCACCTTGCGCACCATGTCGATCGGGAACTTGTCGTGGCCCGCGGGCACCGGGGTGTGCGTCGTGAAGATGCAGCGGCTGCGCACCGCCTCGAAGTCGGCGTCCTCCAGCTCGAATCCCTGGCGCCCCCCGAGCTGCTCCTCGAGCAGCTCCAGGGTGAGCAGTGCCGAGTGGCCTTCATTGAGGTGGAAGATCGTCTGCTCGTCGCAGCTCAGCTGGCGCAGCAGCGAGGCGCCGCCCATCCCGAGCACGATCTCCTGGCAGAGGCGGTAGTGGTCGTCCCCGCCATAGAGGGTATCGGTGAGGGCACGATCCCAGTCGCCGTTCTCGGGGAGGTTCGTGTCGAGCAGGTAGACCGGCACCACGTGCCCGGTGAAGCCGCGCACCGAGTACTTCCACGCGGTGACGTGCACCTCGCGCCCCTCGATGGTGACGGTGGTTCGCGCGTGGACGGGCTCGAGCACTTCCTCCGGATGCCACGCGACGGGCCGTTCCGTCTGGAGACCCGAGGCATCGAGGTGCTGCTCGAAGTAGCCCTTGCGGTGCAGGAGGGTCACGGCGGCGACGGGCACGCCGAGGTCCGCCATGGAGCGCAGCGTGTCGCCAGCGAGGACGCCGAGTCCTCCGCTGTACGTGGGGATCGCCTGCTCGAGGCAGATCTCCATGGAGAAATAGGCGACGCTGCAACGCGTCGGGGCGAACGTCATGTCAAAAGCCTCGAGATTGTGCAAGGCGAACGGGGCAGCGGCGCGGGATCGAGCTTCGTGCATCCAGGCGCGCCCCGACGTATGAGCGGAGAGAATTCTATAGAGCGGGAGCGGTGATTCAATGGAAGCAGCGCCGCGGCATGTACTGGGTACACCTCTGTACGCAGGACGGTTCTGCGGGGCGAGGGCAACGGTTCGGCTTCGGGATTAGGGATTAGGGATTAGGAACTGCGCGCGCCGCTCGAGCTGTCGTCGACCCGCGTGTCGGCGCCTGGCGTCCCGGGCGGCTGTCATCCCGCAGGAGGAAGCGCAGCGACCGAGTGTCGGGACATCCTCTCCCGTGCCCGGGGCTGGCCAACGAGCACGGGACGGAAGATCCTGACCGCGCTTCGCGCAGCAGGATGACATCCGCTCGGGATGCGTCTCCGCGCAGTTCCTGATCCCTAATCCCGATTCAATGCACGCGAGCGAGCACCGCCACTGGCAGTATCGCCAGCAGCTCGCGCATCGGAAGCAGGCCCTGCTGCACGCGCACCTCCGTGCCGGTCAGGAGGCAGCGCCACACGCCGCCGTTCTGCACCGCGAGCGCGGTGTCGCCCCAGACGTCGCCGATCGGCGGACCCTCGCCCAGGCCGGCGGTCAGGCGGGGAGCCACGACGAGGATCGCGTCCGGGTCGAGCACTCGCTCGTAGGCCACCACGCCCTCCGCGTGCTCGCCCGACGACGTGACGATCCGGTACCCGCCACGCGACACGATCGGCGCACTATCGCGCCTGAATTGCAGCAGACGGCGCGTCAGGTACATCTTCAGGCGACCATCCGCGGGCTCACGCATCATGGCCGACAGTGCCTCGCCCGGGGCGACCCCGTGGCTCGTCAGGGTGCCCTGTACCGCGTCCAGCACCCGCGTCCGCGCCTCCCAGTCCACCGGCCGCCGGTTGTCCGGATCCACCAGCGCCTGGAACCAGAGCTCGTCGCCCTGATACAGGTCCGGGATGCCGGGCGCCGTGAGGTGAATGGCGATCCGCGAGAGGGCGTTCCAGATCCCCTGCGGCTGGATCTCGTCCGCGAACTGCTCCACCTCGCGCAGGAACGCGGCGCTCGACCGCCGGTTCAGCAGCCCGCTGATGAAGCGCGAGATCGCCTCCTCGTACTCGACGTCCGGATCCGTCCAGCTCGTGCTCACCTTCGCCTCGCGCACCGCCTTGTGGATGTAGGCGGTGAGACGGGTGCAGAGCTCGCCCAGCAGCCGCTCGTCGTCACGCGGGTCTCCGTCACGGGACGGGGCGCGGTCCACAGGCCAGATCCCGACCAGCGACTGGTAGATGAAGTTGTCCGTCGTGCGCGTCGGGGCCAGCTTGCCCCCCACCAGGGTGCGCAGGGCGCGGTGATGCCGGCGCCACTGCGCCAGCCGCCGCTCCCACGAGCCCGCGTGCTCGCTGAGCGCGTCGAGCCGGTTCCGGACGTCGGCGCTGCGCTTGGTGTCGTGGGTGTTGGTGGCGTTGAGCGACCGGGGCCCGTGCGCCACCCGCTCCTGCAGCAGCACATGCAGGCGGCTCATGGCACCAGCGACCGGGACCCCCGGATCACCGCCCACCTCGTTCCGCGAGGCGAGCGGGGCGTACATGTACAGCGCGGTGTCCTCCACCCCCTTCGCCGCGGCCGGTCCCGTGAGCTGCTGCCAGCGCAGCACGAAGGCGAGCCGCGCGCGCGCCACCGCCGGCTTCACGTCGGGCGCGCCCCACCGCCCGAGCAGCGTCAGCTCGAGCGCATCCACCGCGCCCGCGTCGGCCCGGCCGCGCTCGCGCACCGCGGCGAACGCCGCTTCCAGCACCGCGCGGTCGGCGGGACGCGGCTCCACGTGCCCGGCATCGATGTACGTGCGGTACACCGGCAGCACCGCAACCAGCTCGACGATGGCCATCGCGTACGCGCCGATGGAGCGCGCCGGCCACCCGGCGCCGCGCGCCACCGCCGACAGCATGGGCGCGATCCGGCGCACGTCCGCATTGAGGGCGCTGCGGAGCACGCGCCGCTTCGCCTCCACGGCGATGGCGTGGAACGCCGGCTGCTCGTCCCCGCTCCGGTAGCGCGCCTCGAGGCGCTCGTATCCGGCCGGATCGACGAACACGTCTTCCAGCGTGACCATGAACTCGTAGCCGGTGGTGCCGTCCACCGGCCACTCCCGTGGGAGCGTCTCACCGGGCGCCAGAATCTTCTCCACCAGGATCGGGAACCGCGGCGCCCCCTCGGCGCGCGGCTGCCGGGCGTCGACCGCGGCGCGCAGGCGCTCCAGGTAGCGACGGGGCTCCAGCAGGCCGTCGACGTGGTCGATGCGCAGGCCGTCGAGCAGGCCGTCCGCCACCATCTGGAGCACCACACGATGCGTGGCGTCGAACACCTCCTGCCGCTCCACGCGGAGCGCGATGAGCTCGTTCACGTCGAAGAAGCGGCGGTAGTTCAGGTCGCGCGACGCCGTCCGCCAGAACGCGAGCTCGTAGTGCTGCGCAGCCAGGAGCGACGCCAGCCGGGCTCGGCCGTCGTCTCCCTTCGTCCAGGTAGCGAGCACCTCGCGCGCCGAGGGGTCGCGCTGCGCGAGCTCCAGCTCGGGAGGGAGCGAGGTGGGATCGAGGGGGAAGTGATGATCGAAATACCTCACGCGGACTCCCCGGTCGCTCGCTTCGAGCACCAGCTCGTCCCGCGACATGACGTTCTCGATCGTGTCGCCGAGGACGGGAAGGAGCACCTTGCCGGCGAGCTTGCGGCGGGTGGCGCGCCATTCGACGTCGAACCAGGCGGCGTACTGCGACGAGGCGCCGTGGGCGAGCACGTCTTCCCAGAAGGGATTGTCGGGCCCGATCCCCATGTGGTTGGGGACGATGTCGAGGATGATCCCCATCCTCCGCGCGTGCGCGGCGTCGGCGAGCGCCCGGAACGCCTCATCGCCGCCGAGCTCGGCACCGACGTGCGTGGGGTCGGCGACGTCGTACCCATGCATGCTGCCCGTCCGTGCCGCGAGGACGGGCGAGCAGTAGAGGTGCGAGATGCCGAGCGACTCGAGGTAGGGGAGCTTCGCCCGTGCGTCGTGCAGGGTGAAGTCCTTGTTCAGCTGCAGTCGGTACGTGGCGGTGACGGGCCGGACGGTGTTGTCGTGCATGCCCGCGTGCGAGGGCAACAAGCACGCCTCGGCGAGCGTGCGCTCAGTCCTCGGGTGCGACGTGCGCCAGCGGAGTGCCCAGCTCGACGCGGCGGCGGGCGAAGTACGTGTGGCCGATGCGCTCCACCTGCGCGGCGATGATCCAACCGAGGAAGAGCCCGCTGAGCACGGCGAGACTCAGGACACCGCCGTCGCCCGTGTCCTCGCCTCCCAGGGCGCCCTTGATCATGTCGCCGATGAACAGGCCGACGGCGATGCAGGTGAGCAGGGACACCCCCCACGCAACTCTCGCGGCCACTCGAAGCTGGCGATCCTCCTCCCGCATGGAGCCGGGAATCGGGCTGCGGCCGAGGAGGAGCCGAAACGCCAGGAGCGCGATGGGAACTCCGACGAGCGGAGCGCCGATGGCCATGAGGGGCATGATGGTCACCGCACAACTGCCCATGCCAAGCAGGGCCGCCGCGCCCGCGGCGGCGGCGGGCCAGTTGTGCTCCAGGGTGAATCGGGGAGGACGGCGCATGAGGGAGGGGCCGGAGTGATGGCGGGGTCGTTCACGGGGGCGGTGCGGGAGTGGTGCGGGGGCGATCCCAGTCTGCACCGGGTGACTCCCCCGCACCAGCAGATGGCTCATGACGGATCAGTGCTTCACCCGGCTCGGCACTCGGACCGACTTGAGCGCCGGGGTGGGCGCCCGCAGGCTGGCGCCGGTCATGGGTGGACGACTGGTGGCGACGGCATCGGGACGCGAGCCCACGTACTGGTCGACGTGTACGTCGATGAGACAGCCTGCACGTTCGCAGAAGAATTGCGGACCGTAATGCGCCACGTACTCGCCCTTGTCCGGTGTCGTCGCATGCCAGCTGTACATGGTGCTGACGGGGTAGCCCGTTGGAAGAACGTCCGGCGGCACATTCGTGACGGTATGGATGATCCCACAGCTGTTCATCTGGTACACGGCGTATGCGCCCTCCGGCCCGTCGATGCGAACCCGGTTGTCGGTGCAGACGGAGGCGCCGTCCCATCGGGTCGTGGGCGCCACGTGGCTCCAGGGAAGACCGTAGCTGCCGTTCGACTCGACGATCAGCCCCCAGCCGTTCACGATGGAGTCCTCGTATACCGGCGTCGGCAGGGCGAGGGGCGGAAAGGACATGCGGCGGATCATCATGAATCCCTTGACCTGCGCGACACCCTGGCCGTTCGGCTGCGGCAGCATGATTCGGTAGGTCATCGAGTCGAGCGGGTCTCCCTCCGCGTAGATCCACTTGTCCCGAAGTCCCCGCAGCTCGCGGCCGAACGCGTTGAAGCCGAGAGCCCTGGCGGTGTACGTCTCGCCGAGACGGACCGTGGGCGTACTGAGCAGGAGATTTGCCGAGGCGACGACGCACTCCGTGTGCAGCTGCGTCACCCGGTCCGCCACGAGCGACCCGACCCGACCCGTGAGGTACGTGTTCAGCACACCGTGGATCTTCAACCGGCCGGGAATGCTGAGCAGCTGGTAGTTGGGGTACACGGCCATCAGTTGCCCGAGCTGCTCGGTCAGGGGCGTCGACACGGATTGCCATCCTGCCCAGTTGCCCGTCCCCCTGGCGATGTCATGTTCGGCGATGAAGCCGAAGACGTGATTGTCGTCGAGATCGTACATGGAGCGCGCACCCGGTGAGGCCATCGCGACGGCGCCGACACAGGTGTTCGCCACCTGGAGCTCGTGCCCTTCGAGCTGCGGGAGCAGCCGGATGGCCTGCGCGCCGATCATCGTGCCCTGGGAATGCGCCACGAGCAGCACGTGCCGGTCCCTGCTCACCGATCGCTCGGCCGCGACCAGGTGCGCGAGCCGCTGCACATCGTCGTTCGACGGCGGAAGGCGCAGCCAGAGCTCGATGCCCTGCGAGATCAGCTCGGCAAAGTCGGTGCTGGTCAGGTAGTTGAAGCTGCCACGGGACCTGCAGCCGGCGAAGTCCCCGTACGTGCCGATGGCGCTCAAGATCGCCCCCCGCCACATGGCGCGCTTGACGCAGGGATTTCCGCTGGTGAAGTCGGCGAGCTGCTGGCCCGCCGTCCGGTTGTACGAGAGCGCGATGCGCGTGCTCCCATTCCTCACGTAGGGCTTGTCGAGCAGGAGCCCCGCGAGCACCGCCGTGCTCACCGCGGCCTCGGACGGCGTGCTGCGAATCCCGTTGGTATAGATCACGGAGGTCTTCTCCGGGGGGTATCCGTCGATCGGGACGGAGACTCCGTCGGCGAATCCCAGCTCGCGAGACGCGCCCGATGGCGCAGCCGACGGCCGCGCGCCCGCGGCTCGCGGGCCGGCATGCAGGCTGCTTCCCGCCGGCGCCCTCGATGCCGTGGGCGTTCCCGTGGGCGATCTCGCTCCCGACGTGAACGTCGTCGGGGCGAACTCCGTCCACGTACGGAACGATCCCGCCGACGTCAGCTCCGCATAGAGCGTCTGGCCAACGAGCGCGTCCTCGATCTGCCTGAGCGCGGTGGAGTCACGCTCGGGGTCCATCACCACGAACTCCGCCACCGCGGATGCACGTGCGATGCTGTCGCCATCGGCGCCCTGGAGCCGCAGGGCCAGCCCATGCTCCAGGATGGCCTGGGTGGCAGCCACCTTGTCGCTCGACGTCAGCAGTGCCCGAGTGAGATCGGCGAACTGCCGCTCCATGGGGAGCAGGCCCTCGTACGTGTAGATCGTGTCGCTCTCGGCGAGCAGCGTGTGCGCCCGGTCCATGACGATCACGCCGGACGCCGGCGCGATGGTGTCGTCCAGCACCACGACGGGCACGGCGCGCCCCGGGCGCGCGGTGAACGCATAGGACACGCGTGCGCCGGCGACGAAGCTGGTGTCGGTCGGCCAGGTGGTGCGCACCACCGTCTCGCCGATCGCGGCACGCAGCGCGAACTTCGCCGCGGGCGCAGCGACCAGCTCGAAGTCGTACGTCGTCTCGATGCCGTCGACGCCCACCACGAGCCCGTCGGCATTGCCGCGAGAGTCCCGGCTCCGGCCGGCCGTGAGCAGCACCGCACCGCTCGTGGAGTGCACCGCGATGTCGGGGTAGCGCCGCAGCAGGGCCGTCCAGGTGCACGGTCTCCCCTCCACGCACGGGCGATCGGCGCCGCCGGTGCCGTGCGCCCCCTCGTGCGACAGCCACCACAGCCCCGCGCGCGCGTCCCAGCTCTGCCAGGTGCCGGCCTTCACGGCACCGCCGCCCCTCGACGGCTCGAACACCAGGCGCGCGACGCTCGCTCGCGCCGGAGCCGCCGGATCGAGGTCGACGAGCAGCTCCAGCGCGACAGCGCTGGCGTCGTCGGGGCCGTGGGTGCCGTGGGCGTCATTGTCGTCATTGTCCTCGTTGACGGCGCTGACACCGTTCGCGCCGTGTCCGCCGTTTGCGCGGTTGACGGGGGATCGACGAAACGTCGAGTAGCGGAGGGTCGTGATGCGGCCGAGCCTCGTGCCCCGATAGGCCGGAAGGCTGATCGACGCCTCGGCGCCGTTCGCAGCCGAGAGCTCCACGCTGCCCGTGCCGAAGGGCGGGCTCATGGGGCCCGACACGAACGCGCACGCCGCGCCGACGCACGGCTTGCCGGTGGCCTGATGGACGAACGACCAGCCGCGCATGTCGGCCGGGGACACGACGACCATCGCACCGGAAGCGAGGGCACTCGTCGCGGGCTCCGCCCTCGGCGGGGTGCGCGGCGCCGTGGCGTCCTCGCAGGCCGCCGCGGTGAACACCGCGCCGGCAGTGGTGGAGACGAGCAGGAATCGACGGACACGCGAAGCACGATGACGCATGATGCACCCACGGGAGTGGTGCACTGCGCGAACTCACCTCGCCACGAACAGCCATCCGGAGGGGCGACGCAGTGCATGCGTCGCCAGTGTACGAGGGGGCGTCATCGGGACATCATCGGATGAACGAGCAACGAGTGGCCCTGTCTCGCGCCGCGTCGCCCGTTACTCGTTACTCGTTACTCGCCTCACGCATCCCCCCGCGCCGCCGGCTCGGCGGGATGTTCATGTCCCAGCGCCGTCACCGCGCGGCGTCCCTCCACCAGATCCTCGAGCGGCGTGCGCATCCGCCGCGACCAGCTCGCGTACCGGTCCTGCCACACCCCCGGGATGTTCACCGGCTCGCGCTCCTGCGCGAGATCATCCAGCGACAGCCCCACCAGCGCGGCGGGCGTCCGCCGGATGAAGGCGTGGATGGCCGCCACCAGCTCCTCGGGCGTGACGCGCTCGTGCGCCGACGACGGAAGCAGGCCCGCCAGCACCAGCGACTCCACCAGCGCGCGACGGTCGGCCATGCGCCCATCGTGCATCGACTGCTGCTGCGCCGGATCGGACAGGTCGCCGAGCTCGCCGCGCAGCTCGATGTCGCGCGCCTCCATCCACCCGACGAGCGGCGGCAGGTCGTGCGTGTTCACCGTGGCCAGCGACAGCCGCGGATAGGCGCGCGCCTCGGCGAAGCGCCCCGTGTGGAAGTCCCGCTCGAACACGGCCACCTTGCTGCCCAGCACCCCCCAGCGCGCCAGCACCTTCGGCACCTCCGGCGGCACGGTGCCGAGATCCTCGCCCACCACCAGTGCGCCGTGGCGCACGCTCTCCAGCGCCAGGATCCCGAACAGCTCCTCGCTGAACGACGTCATGTACGCGCCGACCTTCGCCGATTCCCCCAGCGGGATCCAGAACATCCGGAACAGGCCGAGCGCGTGATCGATGCGCAGCGCGCCGGTGTGGCGGAAGCCGGCGCGCAGCAGGCGCACCCAGTATTCGTAGCCCGTCTCGCGCAGCACGTGCGGATTGATGGCCGGCAGGCCCCAGTTCTGCCCCTCGTCGGAATACATGTCCGGCGGCGCGCCGACCGTGGCGCCCTGCACGAAGAGGCCCGGATTGCACCACACGTCGCTCCCCGAGGCGGCCGAGCCCACGGCGAGATCCTGATACAACCCCAGCGTCAATCCCTCGCGCGCGGCATCGGTGGCCGCGATGCCGAGCTGGCGGTCCAGCTCGAACTGGATCCAGCGGTGGTAGTCGACCCGGTCCTCCAGCTCGCGCGCCAGCGCTGCGACGGCCTCGGACCGGGCATCGCGCAGCGCCTCCGGCCACGCGCGCGCATCGGGTCCCTCACGCTCGGCGATCGCCATGAAGGTGGCGTAGCCGGTGAGCTGGGGATCCTCGCGCTCGCGGTAGAGCGCGTACGCGCGCGCGCGCCGGGTGTCGTGCCCCACCTCGTGGATCAGGAAGGCGCGGTGCAGTGCCTCCAGCACGGGGGTGCGCAGTGCCATCACGCGCTCGTAGTCGAGCATCGGCGCCTCGCGGAGCGCCTCGAGCTCGCGCTGGAACGCCGGCGACGCGATGTGCTCGCGCACCTCGGGCACGTGCCGCAGCTCCGGGACATTGTCGGTCCGGAGGTAGACCGGATTCCGGAAGAGACGCGAGATGGGGCTGTAGGGGCTCACGTCGAAGCCCGCATTGCGGAGCGCGTGCAGCGGGTTCACGCCGACGAACGCGCCCCCCTCGTGCGCCACCCACTGCGCCAGGGTGCTGAGGTCGCCGAGGTCGCCCGCGCCCCAGTTCTTCGCGCTGCGCACGGTGTAGAGATTGGCCGTGATGCCGAAGCCGCGCCGGCCACGCAGCCGCGCCTCGGGGGCGGTGGCCTGCGAGGGCACCACGATGAGGCGCTGGATCGCGGTGCGCTTCCGGCCGTCGCCCCAGAACTCGACGTGCAGCTCGTGGTAGCCGAGGGGCGGGAGCAGCGGCAGGTCGAGCGTGATGCCCCGCGAGGGTCCCCCCTCCGTCGTGCCGGTCCACTGGTGCTCCATCCCCTCCTCGGTGCGGAGCGTCAGCGTCCAGTGCACCTCGTCGGCGCGCATGGCGGGCACGCGGACCTTCACCGTGCGCAGGCGCCGGCTCCGCTGCCTCACGACGCGCACGGGAGCGATCAACCGCGACCGTTCGCTCTTCCGCAGCCGGCGGAGCGTCGCCTCGGCCGCTTCCTCCGTGGCCACGTCGTACCCCATCGCGGCGAGCAGCCGCTCCCGCGTCTCGTCGCTCGTGACCCGCAGCCGCTCGCCGGTCTGGTCGAGATACGACGGCTGGATGCCGAGCCGGTCCGCGAGCCGCCGCAGCATCGGCCGCTCGGCCGTCTCCACGGTCGCCTGGTTCTCACTCATGCTCCGATCCGCATGACACTGTGCAGGAGATTGAACGCAGAGGGCGCTGAGGGAACGGCGAGGACGCAGAGGAGCGTAACCAACTCGATGCAGTCCTCTGGGCCCTCTGTGTCCTCTGTGGCAAAACGCTCTTGTAACAGCGTTCAACCACAGAGGACACAGAGGGCACAGAGGGGGATGCCTGAGCGGCAGTGCTCTGCGTCCTCGCCGTTCCCTCTGCGCCCTCTGCGTTGAAGCAGTTGGAACGAAAAGGCATCATGCCCCGGCCTTCGCCGGCGCCTTCGGCCACGCCAGGCTCGTCGGCTCGCTCGACACCGGCACCAGCACCATCGCCGAGAGCGGCGGCAGCGTGAGGCTCACCGAGTAGCGGCGCCCGTGATACGGCACGTCGTCCGGCACCACCGAGGTCACGGGCGAATAGCCGCTCCCGCCCCACTGCGTGTCGTCGCTCGAGAGGGCGACGGTGTACTCGCCGCGCTCCGGCACCCCGATGCGGTACTCCGGATGCGGGGCCGGGGTGAGGTTGAGGACCACGACGACGTGCGCGTTGCCCTCGCGGCGCATGTACGACAGCACGGAGTTCTGCTTGTCGGACACGTCGATCCACTCGAAGCCGCGCGGGTCGCCGTCGCCGGCCCACATCGGGCGCGACGCCTGGTAGAGGTGCCCGAGGCGCGCGACGTACTCCATGAACGCGGCGCGGTCCGGCTCCTCCAGCAGGTGCCAGTCCAGCGACACGTCGTGGTTCCATTCCTTCGGCACGGCGAGCTCCGTCCCCATGAACACCAGCGACTTGCCGGGCCGCGTCACCTGGTAGGCCAGCAGCGCGCGCAGGTTGGCGAGCTTCTGCCAGCGGTCGCCGGGCATCTTCTCGTACAGCGAGCCCTTGAGGTGCACCATCTCGTCGTGGCTCAGCGGCATGATGAAGTGCTCGCTGTTCTCGTACATCATCGCGAAGGTGAGCTGGTCCTGATGGAAGCGGCGGTAGAGCGGATCGCGCTCGAAGTAGTCGAGCGTGTCGTGCATCCACCCCATGTTCCACTTGAACGTGAAGCCGAGCCCGCCCTCGCGGATCGGGCGCGTCACGCCGGGCCAGGCCGTGGAATCCTCCGCCACGGTGATGCAGCCCGGCGCGTCGTCGCAGACCACGTCGTTCATCGCGCGCAGGAAGTCGATGGCCTCCAGGTTCTCGCGGCCGCCGTACCGGTTCGGCACCCACTCGCCCGCCTTGCGGCTGTAGTCCAGGTAGAGCATGGAGGCCACCGCGTCCACGCGCAGCCCGTCCACGTGGAACTCGTGCAGCCAGTACAGCGCGTTGGCCACGAGGTAGTTGCGGACCTCCGTGCGCCCGTAGTTGAAGATCAGCGTGCCCCAGTCGGGATGCTCGCCGAGGCGCGGATCCTCGTGCTCGTACAGCGCGGTGCCGTCGAAGCGGCGCAGCGCGTAGTCGTCCTTGGGGAAGTGCGCCGG
>JAQBPZ010000046.1 GCA_028287225.1 Gemmatimonadota bacterium | reverse complement strand
CGACGTGGCACCGATGCGGACCTTGGACCCCTCGATCAGGTTCGCGTTCGGATTGAGAACGATCGTGGCCCCGTCAATGATCCCGCCGGCGAGCTCCACGGTGGCGCCGTAGTCGCGCCCGATCTGCACCGTGCGGAAGTGGACAGTCCCCGTCTGCGGGTCCCGTCCGCGCTCCACCATCATCACCTGCGGCCCGCTGGACCGGATCACCAGCGAGGTCGCGGGGATCGTGAGCGGGGGCGAGACGCGGGGAAAGTGGAGCTGCACCTGGGCGTACATCCCGGGCAGCAGGGCGAGATCGCGGTTCGCGATGTCGATCTCGGTGAGCAGGGTGCGCGATCCCGGATCCAGCGCGCCCGAGGTGCGGGCGACGAAGCCGCTGAAGCGCCGGTTCGCGAGCCCCTGGATCACGACGTCCGCCTGGAGGCCGGGCCGGATGGACGCCGCGTACGTCTCCGGCACGGTCACGAAGGTCCGCACCGTATCCGTGGACGCGATGCGGAACATGCTGCCCGCCGCGCCGGCGGGCGCTCCGGCCACGGGGGCGCTCGAGGCGCCGGCGGCGGTGATGAGGGAGCCGATGTCAACGCCGCGCGCCGTCACGATGCCGGTGAACGGGGCGGTGACGCGCGTGTACTGCCGGGTCTGCTGGAGCCGCCGCACGTTCGCTTCGGCAGCGGCGGTGTTGGCGGCGGCGGCCTCGTACGCGGCGCTCTTCTGGTCCATCTCCTGCCCCGTCACCGCGCCATCACGTGCGAGCCCGCGCCAGCGCTCCAGGTCGGCGCGCGCCAGGTTGAGCGCCGCGCGGGTCTGCGCGAGCTGGGCCTGCGCCTGCTGCACGTTCTGCTCGAGCTCGGGCGCGTCGATCACCGCCAGCACCTGGCCGGCGCGCACGGTGCTGCCGATGTCGGCGCTCCAGCTGCGCACGTAGCCCCCGACGCGGGCGTAGATGGCTCCCTCGTGCAGTGGCTGGATCGTGCCGGGCAGCGAGAGGTCGCCGCCGCCGGTCGCCCGTCGTACGGTGGTCACGAGCACCACGGGCGCGCTGTCGCGACCCGCCGCTTCGGCGCGAAGCTCCCCATCCACCCGGTGCCGGGGCACCAGGGTGAGCACCAGCAGCAGGAGGAGCACCACGGCGGTACCGATGGCGATCATCAGCATGCGCCGGCTGCCCATGGGCTCCACGGGCGGCGCGGCGCCGGCGTGGGTGCCGTGGCTGGCCATCGGGGGCTCGCCGTGCGGCGCGTGGGGATCCGGTCGGTGGCTGGTCGGCGTCGTCATGAAGAGGGAAGGGCGTGGGCGGGCATCGTGTCAGGCCGTCAGCGGCGTGGACACTGGCGGGCGCGCGGCGCTGGGACGGTCCAGCGCATCGGGCACCTCGAGCACGGCGTTGCGCCGCAGCACGCTGTAGATGAGCGGAACGACGACGAGGGTGAAGATCGTGGCCACGAGCAGGCCGCCGATGACCGCGCGGCCGAGCGGCGCATTCTGCTCGCCCCCCTCGCCCAGCCCGAGGGCCATGGGCAGCATGCCCATGATCATCGCGAGGGCGGTCATGCACACCGGCCGCAGTCGCGCATACCCGGCGTCCACGGCCGCCTCGGCTGCCGACCGGCCGGCGCGCCGCTGGTCGTCCGCGAAGGTGATGAGCAGCACGCTGTTCGCGGTGGCGACGCCCATCGACATGATGGCGCCCATCAGCGAGGGGACGGTGAACGTGGTGTGGGTGATGAAGAGCATCCAGACGATGCCGGCGAGCGCGCCGGGCAGGGCCATGACGATGATCAGCGGGTCGAGCCAGCTCTGGAAGTTGACGACCAGGATGATGTACACCAGCAGGATGGCGAACACGATGCCGAGCGCGAGTCCCGTGAAGGAGCTCCGCATGCTCTGCACCTGTCCGCGCATGGCGATCTGCGTGCCCTTGGGCAGCTGGCCGGACTCCGCGGCGATGATCCGGTCGATGGCGCTCGCGACGCTGCCGAGGTCGCGGCGGTCGGCGCTGGCGAAGACGTCGTAGACCGGCTGCACGTTGTAGTGGTTCACCACCGCGGGGGTGATGCCGCGCGAGGAGGTGGTGAGGTTGCCGAAGAGCTGGGGCTGCGCCTGGCCGGCGACGGCCACGGGCGTGTTGGCCAGCGCGTCCATGTCGCCCATCTTGTACTGCGGCGTCATGACGTTGACGCTGTACTGGACCCCGTTGGTGGGGTTGAGCCAGTAGTTCGGTGCCGTCTGCCCGCTGGAGCTCAGCGAGATGAGCATGTCGCTGCTCACGTCGCGCTGGGTGAGGCCGATCTGCTGCGCCTTGACGCGGTCCACGGTGAAGCGAAGCTCCGGGGCATCCATCACCTGCTGCACGCGCACGTCCACCGCGCCGGGAATGCGCGAGATCGCGGCGGAGAGCTTCTGCGCGAGCAGGTAGTTGGCGGTGCGGTTCTGCCCGGAGATCTGCACGTCGATCGGCGCGGGGAGGCCCAGGTTGAGCACCTGGTTCACCATGTCCGCCGGCTGGAAGTAGAACGTGACGCCGGGATACTCCTTGGGCAGCTCGCGCCGGAGGGTGCGCACGTAGTCCCACGTCGACGTGCCGTGGTCCGGGGTGAGCTGCACCAGCATGTCGCCGTCGGCGGGTCCCACGGTGGCGTTGGAGCCGATGGCGAGCGCGATGCCGTAGGTGCTCAGCCCGATGTTGTCGAGGATGAGGGCGAGATCGCGCTTCGGGATGGTGCGGCGGACGGACTGCTCCACCCGGGAGAAGAGCAGCTCGGTCTCCTCGAGGCGCGTGCCGGCGGGGGCGCGGACGTGGAGCTGGAACTGTCCGCCGTCGACGGTGGGAAAGAAGTCCTGCCCGATGGCCGGCACGAGGAGCATCGTGAGCAGGACGAAGGCGGCGGCGGTGGCGAGCACGGTGCGGCGGTGCAGCATCGCGCCGGCCAGCAGGGCGTGATAGCCGGCGCGGAAGCGCTCGAAGCCGCGGTTGAAGCGATCGACGAGGCGCTGGAAGGCGCCCGGCTGCGCCGCGGCCGATATATGAGCCGAGGCGTGCTGCGCCGCCTCGGCCGGCAGCATGTAGTCCGCCATCGTCGGCACGAGCGTCCGCGACAGGAAGTACGAGGCCGCCATCGCGAAGATCACCGAGAGGGCCAGCGGACGGAAGAGCGCCGCCGCCGGCCCGGACAGCGCGAAGATCGGCAGGAAGACGATGCAGATGGAGAGCGTGGACACGAACGCGGGAATCGCGATCTCCTCCGCCCCGTCCACGATCGCCTGCCGGAGCGACTTGCCCAGCTCCATGTTGCGATGGATGTTCTCGATCGCCACCGTGGCGTCGTCCACCAGGATGCCGACGGCCAGCGCCAGTCCCCCCAGCGTCATCACGTTGAGCGTCTCGCCCACCGCCCAGAGACAGATGATGGACGTGAGCACGCTGAGCGGGATCGAGATGGCCACGATGATCGTCGAGCGCCAGCTGCCGAGGAAGAGCAGGATCATCAGCGCCGTGAGGCACGCGGCGATGATGCCCTCATGCAGCACGCCCGAGATGGTGCTCCGGACGTACACCGACTGGTCGCTCAGCAGCTCCAGCTTCACGTCGGGGGGCAGGCTGGCCTGGATGGTCGGCAGCATCGACTTCACCTGGTCCACGATGGCGAGCGTGGACACCGCGCCGTTCTTGAGCAGCGAGAGGTACGTGCCGCGCCGGCCGTTCTGCCGGACGATGTTGGTCTGGATGCCCGACCCTTCGCGCACCTGCGCGACGTCGCCCACGTAGATGGTGGCGCCGTTGACCTGCTTGATGGGCAGGTCGGCGAGCTGGCGCACCGAGTCCGTGCTGGAGTTCATCCGCACGTAGTACTCGCGGTCACCCATCTTCGCGGTGCCGGAGGGCAGGATGACGTTCTGCGCGTTGATGGCGCGGCTCACGTCGCCCGGCGAGAGTCCCTTGGAGTAGAGCGCCTGCGGGTCGATGTCCACGTTCACCAGCCGCGGCACGCCCCCGAACGCCGGCGTGACCGTCACGCCGTGCACCGTCGCCAGCGGCACGCGGATGAAGTTGGTGCCCAGGTCGCTCAGCTCGGACTCGCTGCGCTGGGGGCTGCTCACGCCCAGCTGGAGAATCGGCACGTCGGTGGCATTCAGCCGCAGCATGAAGGGCGGCGAGATGCCGGGCGGCATGTTGCGCGTGACGCCCTGCGACGCGGCGGTGAGCTGTGCCATGCCCGCCTGCACGTTCGCGTCGGGCTGGAAGAACACCTTGATGATGCTCTGCCCGTTCAGCGACTGCGACTCCACGTGCTCGATGTCGTTCACGTAGCTGGAATACACGCGCTCGGCCAGCGTGACGACGCGCTTCTCCATCTCGCTCGGCGAGAGGCCGCCGTAGCTCCAGAGCATGGAGACCACCGGCACGTTGATCGCCGGAAAGATGTCGATCGGCATCCGCACGATGGCCACGACGCCGAACACGAGCATCAGGATCGCGACGCACACGAAGGTGTACGGGCGGCGCAGGGCCAGGTAGACGAGCCACATCTGCTCAGGCCTCCGGCAGGCTGGAATTCCACCTGGACATCATGTTCCTCACAGGGGCCGTCCCACGAGCGCTTCGAGCGCCGCCCGGACCAGCTGGTAGTTGTAGCGCGCCGCCACGAGCCCCAGCTCGGCCTGCGTCACGGCGAGCTCGCTCGTGAGCTGGTCGAGCGCCGTGGAGATGCCGGCACGATAGCGCTGCGTCTGCACGCGCAGGTCCTCCTGCGCGGCGGCCACCGCCTCGCCGGCGAGCACGATGTTCTGCTCCGAGAATCGCAGCGCGCCGAGCAGCCGCGCGGATTCCGCGCGGACCTGGCGGGTGACGTCGAGCGAGACGGCGCGCGCGACCTCGGCGGCGGCATCGGCCCGGATCACCGCGTCCTCGCGCTGCCAGCCGTTGAAGAGGGGGAAGCTCGTGCCCACGGCCACCTGCCAGCCCGGCCGCGTTCCGCCCACGACGGGCGACTGGTTGGCGACGTTGTAGCCGCCGGTGAGCCGTACGTCCGGCAGGTACTGCGAGCGCGCGGCGCGACGGGTCGCCTCGCTCGCCCGGGCCTGCGCTTCGCTCGCCTGCACGCTGGGGGCGCTCGCGACGGCGAGACGCACCACCTCGCTGTCGCTCAGCGCGAGGGGGCGCACGGCGAGCGACGCGGGTGCACGGGCCCCCACCGGGCCGTCGGCGCCGACGATGCGGCCGAGGGCGAACGTGGCCGACTGGAGGGAATCGCGGGCCGCGTTGAGCTGCTGACGTCCGGAGGTGAGCTCGAGCCGCGCACGCAGCTCGTCCGAGCGCGTGGCGGTGCCGGCGCGGACGCGGTCCTGTGCGAAGCGCAGCCCCTGCTCCGCCCGCGCGACGCGCGAGCCGGCCACGGTGATGAGCTCCTCGCCGCGAAGCGTCTCGAAGTAGCCGCGCTGCGCCAGGAGGATCACCGCGTAGCGCTGCGCCACGTCGATGGCCTCGGCGGCCGCGTAGTCGGCCGAGGCACGCTCGCGGTTCGCGCCGCGGCGCCCGCCGGTGAACAGCTCCAGGGAGGAGCCCAGTCCGGCCGCGTAGCTCGAGGCCCCGGTGGACCCCACGGCGCCCGAGCCGGCCGCGATGTCCGAGCGGACGACCGAGGAGTTGAGGAAGAGGGAGGGCAGGAGCTCGCCCGAGGCGACGCGCGTCCCCGACCGGGCGACCCGGATGCTCGCCGCGCCCTGCACCGACGCCGGGTTGGCGACCAGGGCACGCTGGATGACCGTCGGCAGGTCGAGGGTCTCGTCGGGGTGCACGGTCCACGCGGGGGCGGTGTCCGCCCGCGGGCGCTGGACGACGGGCGCCTGGGCGAGCGCCCTGGTGCTCGCGAGCAGCAGGCCGCCCGCCAGCGCCGCCCGGTGGCCGGCCAGCCGCGTGGATCTCATGCAGGTGATTCGCGACGCCACTGCGCTCGGCTCGCCTCGACGCTGTTGATGATTGGAACGAACCAGCGGGCCGTGGCCCCCGTCGCATGGCGCCACCCATCCCCGAAGGCCCCGGGCGCCGCATCCAAAGGTACGCACGGGAGGTCGTTCACGTTGCGAACCATTTTCGACCCGCGCGGCGGCCGGGGCCGTTGGGGTTCCGGGACCAGGCCGCGAAGGATGACGGCTCGTCCCGAACCTGCTAGCTTCCCCGGGCGAGACCGGATAGCTCAGTTGGTAGAGCAGGAGACTTCAACAGAAGGAGCCGCACGGTAGAAATACCGTGTGGGATCGCGTCAAAGTCGGTGAACGGTCTGGTAGGAAGCTCTACCGTCCCAACGCCGAACCAAGCCGGGGCAGTTCACCGGAAGGCGTAGAGACTTGACGGCGCGGACCTGACCACCTCGGGTGAAGGTCAAGGCAAAGTCCACGGTGGGTACGCAATGGATCGCGTAGGGGCGAAAGCCGCCACAGCCTATCGGGTTAATCTTCAGGTCGCGGGTTCGATCCCCGCTCCGGTCACTTGGTTGGAATTCAAAGCGGTCACTGTCAGGCCACTTTGAAAAGTGGTTCAATGCGGGCAGGCCCCTGCTCCGCTTTCCATGGCTACCGCTGTCACAGCGATTCGGCTTCGCCGGAAGACCAAGGGTGACGTATCTGGATTGATGGTCACGCTCGGTTGGTGGAACTCGGCATAGCCGTTCTGAAGCCCGTAGGGGACAGCGAGCGGTATGCCCTCATGGTGGACGATGGCGGGACGTTCGTACGGCGTCAGCACGTGAAGGGCCGGCATCTCTGCACGAGATGCCGGCCCTTCGTTCACCGCGGAGGCCCGCGAGGGACCGCGGCGCGGCGCCCGGAACGATGTCTGTCCCGAGGCCCGACGCACGACGGGGTGCGACCGAAGTCGCACCCCGTCGTGTAGAGCGGTGGCCGGCCGGACTTACGGCTTGGTGGTGTCGCAGTTCGCCGGGTTGAACTGGGTGTTGTTCGTCTCGTTGAACGGAACCGAGTACGCCACGTCGTTGCCGTACGCACCACCGCGGAAGAACGGGCCGCTCGGGAAGAGGACGTTCGTGGCGAAGTTGTACGGCGCGCGCGCGAGGCGACGCAGGTCGCCCTGACGGTGACCGGTGTTGAAGAGCCAGAACGCGCGCTCCCGGAACAGCAGGGCGCGGCGGGCCTCGAACTGTGCCGCGGCGCTCGTCAACGGATCGGCAGGATCCGCCAGCGGGGCCAGGCCATTCGGGATGTTGTTCGTCTTGCTCACGCCTTCGACGAGCTGCCGGTTCGGGTAGAGCGCGGCCGCCAGCGCCGTCGCCTGCGCGCGGAGGTCGTTGAGCCGGGTCATCATCGTCGCTGCATCGCCGGCCTGCAGGGCGGCTTCCGCCTCGATCAGGCGCGCCTCGACACCCGACGCGAGCGGCACGTCGGCATCGAGGATCGGGTAGTTGTCGTTGATGTAGCAGGTGTACGAGGAGCTGAAGCACAGGCCGTTGGTCGGCTTGCGCTCGTAGGGCACGCGCACGTCGCGAGCGCCACGGAACGGCAGGCCTTCCGCGCTGATGCCCGTGGTGGCCGTGGTGCCCACGTCGGAGCGCGACGCGGTTCCCGTCGCGGTCTGGGCGCCTTCGAGGTTCGCCACACCGTAGCGCCCGTTCTGCATCAGCGACGCCATCGGGTTGTTCTCGTTGCTCGTGTTCGTCGAGTGCTGCAGCAGGAACACGTAGTTGGTCGGGATCCCCTGCACCGCGGCGCGGGCCGCGTTGAAGTTGCCGTTGTTGAGCAGCGCGCGCGCCTTGCCGATCAGGGCGAGCCGGTTGCTGGGATCCTGGAGCAGCGCCTCATTGAAGCGGGTCACCGCCGTGTCGTTCATCTGGGCGGTGGAGAGCCCCGGGCCCTCCTTGATGTCGGTCGGGCTGATCGGGCCCGTCTCCGGCACCCTGCTGAACGGCACGCTGCCGCACCAGCCTTCGCTGAGCGTGACGTACACGTAGCCTTCGATCGTGCGCAGCTGTCCGCGGGAGATCGAGTCGGTCGAGGCGGTCGCCGCCGTCTGGAACGTGTTGTACGCCGCGAACGCGCGACGCGCGTTGAAGCGCGCCTGCTGGAGGCGGGAGAAGGCCGCGTC
>JAQBPZ010000039.1 GCA_028287225.1 Gemmatimonadota bacterium | reverse complement strand
CGGGATGCGCCGCGGGCGCCACCCCCTGCAGGGGGGCGACGTTGCCGAGCCCCACGGCCTGCAGCGCGGGCAGGTGCAGCCCTCCGCGCGCGCGCGCGAGGTTGCCGAGCGTGTCGCTGCCCACGTCGCCATAGGCAGCCGCGTCCGCCGCGGCACCGATGCCGCAGCCGTCGAGGACGAGGATCACGGCGCGGCGCCTCACGTGGCGGACTCCGGCAGCCCGCCGGTGCGGTAGCGGCGCGGCAGCCGCAGGCGCAGCCCCGTGAGCAGCTCGTACGGCGACAGCTCCGCGGCGGCCGCCAGGTCGCCCACGGTGATCAGGTCGTCGCGGTCCTGTCCCAGGAGGGTCACCAGGTCGCCGAGCGCGGCATCGGTATCGGTCACGTCGAACATCGTCATGTCCATGGTCACCCTTCCGGCCACCGGGATCCGTGCACCGGACAGGAGGGCCGTGCCGCGGCTGCTGAGCCCGCGGCGATATCCGTCGGCATACCCCACCGGCACCGTGGCGATCCGGCGCCGTCCCTCCGCGCGCCACGTCGCGTCGTAGCTCACGGTCTCGCCATCCTCCACGGTGCGCAGCTCCACGATGCGCGCGCGTATCGCCGCGACGGGCTCCGGGGTGATGGCGCCGCCGTCGAACCCCGGCACGCCGTACAGGAAGATCCCCGGGCGGCAGAGGCTCCAGCGCGACGGCGCGCGCCGCTCCACGGCCGGCCCGTTCTCGGCATGCACCAGCGGTGGACGCTCCGGCAGCGCGGCGATGGCCGCGTCGAACCGCGCCTCCTGCTCGTCGCGGCTCGCGTCGTCCAGCTCGGCCGAGTGGAAGTGCGTGAAGACGCCCTCGGGCCGGCTCCGGGCGAACAGCTCGCGGTACTCCGCCACCTGGTCCCAGCGCATGCCGGCGCGCCCCATCCCGGTATCCACCTGGAGGTGCCACGGGCGCCCCGTGCGCGTCCACGACTCGATCACCGCCGGATCGCCGAGTGCCGGGGTCAGGTCGGCGCGACGCAGGGCGTCGATCTCGTTGCGGAGGATCGGGGTGAACACGATGATCGGCCGGGTGATGCCGCCGCGCCGCAGCTCGTCGCCCTCGGTCACCGTCGCCACGCCGAACCCCCACGGGTCCAGCGCATCCAGGGCGAGGGCGGCCCGGAGGGCGCCCAGGCCGTACGCGTCCGCCTTCACCATGGGGAGCAGGGGCACGCCCGCACGTGCCGCCACGGCTGCTCCGTTGCGGCACATCGCCCCCAGGTCGATCTCGACCCAGGCGCGTGTCATGGGGCGGCGCGGTTCGCTATCATGTTCAGACCGAAGAAGATACGGAGCGGAGGAGATCGATGCAACGAAAGGCGGGGTTGGCGGAGGCGCTGGACCTGATGAAGGATCTGCGCCAGCGCTGCGACTGGGACGCCGCGCAGACGCACGAGTCGCTGCGCCCGTACCTGATCGAGGAAGCGTACGAGGTGGACGACGCCATCCGGTCCGGCGACGACCAGCAGCTGAAGGCCGAGCTGGGCGACCTGCTGCTGCAGGTGCTCTTCCACAGCGTCGTGGCGGAGGAGCGAGGTGCCTTTGACTTCGGCGACGTGGCAGAAGGTTTCCTCGCAAAGATGAAATCGCGTCATCCGCATCTCTACGAGGGGGGCGAGCGCCAGAGCTGGGAGGGGATGAAGGCGAAGCGTCGCGAGAGCATCGCCGACGGCCTGCCCGCCGACCTCCCCGCCCTGCACCGCGCCTTCCGGCTGCAGGACCGCGCCGCCGGCGTGGGCTTCGACTGGCCGGACGCCGAGGGACCGGCCGCCAAGGTGGAGGAGGAGCTCGCGGAGGTGCGCGCCGAGGCGCGGCGCCATGCCGCGCCCCCCGGCACCGGCGTCCCCGACGCACGGCTCGAGGAGGAGCTTGGCGACCTGCTGTTCTCCGTGGTGAACCTGGCCCGCAAGCTCGGCGTGCACCCGTCGCTGGCGCTGGACAAGGCGAACCTGAAGTTCGCGTCCCGCTTCGAGGCCATCGAGCAGCTCGCGAAGTCGCGCGGCATCGACGTGCGGAGCGCCGGGCTGGAGGTGCTGGACGGGCTGTGGGAGGAGGTGAAGGGGGGAACTGCGTGAATGGCGAGGGCGAGGGCGTGAGCGGATTGCAGTGAGCGGTTTGCGGTAGCAGCGTCCCGGGGCACGCACCGCTCACCGCAAACCGCTCACGCCCGTGCCGGTCAGGGCCTCAGCCGGTCCATCATCCGCGGGAACGGGATGACCTCGCGGATGTGCTCCACGCCCGCGATCCACGCCACCGTGCGCTCCAGGCCGAGCCCGAAGCCGCTGTGCACGAAGGAGCCGTAGCGGCGCAGGTCGAGGTACCAGTCGTACGCCTCGAGCGGCAGCTTCTCCTCCTTCAGGCGATGGAGGATCTTCTCGTAGTCGTCCTCGCGCTGCGAGCCGCCGATGATCTCGCCGCGTCCCTCGGGCGCGAGCAGGTCCGAGCAGAGGACGGTGCGCGGATCCGCGGGGTTCTCCTTCATGTAGAACGCCTTCGCCTCCTTCGGATAGTTCATCACGAAGACGGGCCGCTCGTACTCGGCAACGATCAGCGCCTCGTCCGGCGCGCCGAGATCCTCGCCCCACTGCACGTCGCTCCCCCTGGACTGCGCGAGCTTCACGGCGTCGCCGTAGTCCAGGCGGACGAACGGCTGCAGCACGCAGTCCAGCTTCGACGTGTCGCGCTCCAGCACCGCCAGATCGGCGGGCCGGCGCTCCAGCACGCGCGTCACCAGGAAGCGGACGAGCTCCTCCTGGAGGTCCATGTTGTCGTCCTGGTCGTACCACGCCATCTCCGGCTCGATCATCCAGAACTCGGTGAGGTGGCGGCGGGTCTTGCTTTTCTCGGCCCGAAACGTCGGGCCGAACGTATAGATGCGCCCGAGCGAGGCGGCGAGCGCCTCGCCGTACAGCTGGCCCGTCTGCGCCAGGTACGCGGTGCCCTCGTCGAAGTACTCCGTGCTGAAGAGCCCCGCGCGCTCGCCGATGGCCGCCGTGAGGATCGGCGTGTCGCAGCGGACGAAGTCGCGCGCGTAGAAGAAGTCGTGGATCGCCTGCTCCACCTCGGAACGGATGCGCATGATCGCCGTCTGCCGGGGCGCGCGCAGCCAGAAGTGGCGGTGGTTCAGCAGGAAGTCGACGCCGTGCTCCTTCGGCTGGATCGGGTAGTCCGTGGGACTCGGGCCGATGATCTCCAGCGCCCGCACGCCGATGTCCAGCACGCCCGGCGCGCGGGGGTTCACGCGCGCCTCGCCGGTGAGGCGCACCGACGTCTCGGTGGTCAGGAGCGCCACGCGCGCCCACAGCTCGTCGCCCACCTCGTTCTTCACGAACACCGCCTGCGCGACGCCACTGCCGTCGCGGAGCGCGGCGAAGGCGATCTTGCCCGAGGAGCGGAGGTGGGTGACCCACGCGTGGACCGTGACCTGCTGGCCGGCGTGCGCGGACAGGTCGGCGAGACGAACGGACGGGAGGGAGCTCATGTCGCGAATGGCGTGCGAGTGGCGCAGGGGCGCACCTGGCCTACATTTCGGCAAGGGCCGCGCACGGCGCGACGGCCGGCGGCGCCCTGCGGGCAAGAGTCAATGCTACACGGCCGGAGTGGCGGAACCAAGGGTTCCTTCGGCGAGATCCTTGCATTCGCGCGTGCCGTTGCCTCGCCTCCTCCCCTGCTCCCGGTGTTCGCATGACTCTGCGCGCGAGGCTCGCCCTCGGCCTCGTGATCATCGCCACGGTCCTGGTCGTCCCGCTGCTCGTCGCGCGCGCGTCGCTGCACCGGCTGCACGACCAGGTGCGCAGCCTGCGCGAGGGAGAGTTCCAGGCGTCGCTCGTCCTCGGCCGGCTGCGCGACGCGCTGGGCGACGTGCGGGCGCGCGAGCTCGCGCTCGGCGTCACCCCCACCGACACCGTGCATGCCCAGCTGGTCGCGGCGCTGCGCGCGGCCACGGCGCTCGCGGACTCCCTGGATCACTTCCGGCTGGACAGCGCCGGGCACCGGATCAGAGCGGACCTGGCGACGATGACCCCCGCGGTGGAGCGCGAGTATGCGGCGATGCGGAGCGACTCGTCGGCCCTCGCCGACCGGATCTCGCAGTCCATCATCGCCCCCGCGCTCCAGGATGCCGACCGCCAGCTCTCCCCCGCCGAGCTCCTGCTGCGCTCGCGCACCCGCGACCGCGTGCTCGACGCCGAGTCCGCGGTGATGGAAGCGCAGCGCAGCACCCTCACCGCGCTCACGCTGGCCCTCCTCCTCGCCGGCCTCATCGCCTTCCTGCTCACGCGCTCCATCAGCCGGCCCGTGGTCGCGCTGGAGGCCGGAATGCGGGCGGTGGCCGACGGCGAGCTCGGCCACACCCTGGACATCCGGACCGGGCGCAACGACGAGTTCGGCCGGCTCGCGGCCAGCTTCCAGGACATGAGCCGCCAGCTCGCGGAGCTCGACAAGCTGAAGGCGGAGTTCGTCTCCATCGCGTCGCACGAGCTCAAGACGCCCATCAACGTCATCCTGGGCTACCTCACGCTGATGGAGGAGGGGGTGTACGGCCCGCTCACCGAGAAGCAGAAGCCCGTGACGAAGACCATCGAGGCACAGGCGCGCACCATCGCGCGACTGGCCTCACAGTTGCTCGACGTAAGTCGCTTCGAGGCCGGCGGCGGCCGCATCGACGCGCGCCCCGTGAACCTTTCCACGATGCTCGATGAGCTGGAGCACACCTTCCACGTGCTCGCCGTGCAGCGCGAGATCGACTTCCGGGTCACGCGCCGCCCGGGCCTGCCGGGCGAGGTCGTCTGGGATGCGGAGCGGATCAACGAAGTGACGGGCAACCTGCTGTCCAACGCCTTCAAGTTCACCCCCCCGGGGGGGACGATCGAGCTCATCGCCGCTCCAGCGGGCGACCGGGTGTCCATCACCGTGCGCGACACCGGCGCCGGCATCCCCCCGGACCAGCTGCCGCACGTGTTCGAGAAGTTCTACCAGGCGGACAACCAGCGCTCCGCGTCCGCGAAGGGCACGGGGCTCGGCCTCGCGATCGCCCGGGAGATCGTGACGGCGCACAAGGGCGACATCACCTGCGAGAGCGAGCCGGGCAAGGGAACGACCTTCTCCATCCTCCTCCCGGTGTCCGTCGAGAACCGCCGCAAGACTGGCGCAAGCCACCACGCCTCCACATCGGGACAGTCCGCATGACGCCGACCCTCGTTCGCCCGCTCCGCCTCGCCCTGCTGGCCGCCGTCCTCTCGGGCTGCGCGATGCGCGCCCCGGAGCTGTCGCCGACCGCCTCCTCGACGCCGGCAGCCTGGGCCAGCGTCCTCGCGCTGGTCGCGCAGGACGTGCAGGCCGGCCGTCACGCCGCCGCGGACCGGCGGCTGCTCGACTTCCAGGTCACGCATCCCGCCGCACCGGAGGCGGCCGACGCGGCCTACTATCGCGCGCTCTTCAAGCTGGACCCGTCCAACCCCGCCGCGTCGACTCGCGAGGCCGTCGCCCTGCTGGACGGGCTGATCGCCACGCCGATCGTCACTGCCCCGGTGTCGCCGCGCCAGACGGATGCGCTGGTGCTCCGGCGCGTCGCGACCAGCCTCGAGACCCGCCCGGTCACCGTGGTCACGACCCCCTCGGCGTCCGGCGCGTCCGGCTCGAGCACCTCGGCGCCGCGAACGGACGAGTCGCGCGCGAAGGACGAGGAGATCGGGCGGCTGAAGGACGAGCTGTCCAAGGCGAACGCCGAGCTGGAGCGGATCAAGCGCCGCGTGGCGACGCCGAAGCCATAGGGGGATTAGGGATCAGGGATCAGGGATCAGGAACTGACAGGGACGCCCCCTCAGACCTGTCATCCTGCTGGCCCGCAGGGCCGGTCAGGATCTTCTGTCCCTGCCGCACAGCTGGCCCAAGGCGCAGGGACACAAGACTGCCCAGAGGGCGCCCGCCGCGCTTCGCGCAGCAAACTGACAGCCGCCCGGGACGCCAACCGCCGACACGCGGGTCCACACCTCGAGCGGCGCGCGCAGTTCCTAATCCCTAATCCCTAATCCTCTCTCAGCCTCATCCGACCCTGAACAGCTCCAGGCTCCGCGCGTAGCGCTGTCCCATCACCTGGCGGATCGGGGCGTACTCGGCCGAGTCCAGGCCGGGATCGCGCGCGAGCATCCGGTCGGCCGCCTCGCGAGCCTGCTCGTTGAGCAGCTCGTCACGCAGCGGGTCGGCCACGCGGAAGGTCGGCACCCCGCTCTGTCGCTCGCCGAACAGGTCGCCCATGCCGCGGAGCTGCAGGTCCGCGCGCGCGATCTCGAATCCATCCTCGCTGCCCACGAACACGTCGAGCCGCTGCTTCGTGTCCGGACTCACGTCGCCGAGCAGGATGCAGTACGACGCTTCGGCGCCGCGGCCCACCCGCCCGCGCAGCTGGTGCAGCTGTGACAGCCCGAAGCGCTCGGGATGCTCGATCAGCATCACCGTCGCATTGCCCACGTCGATCCCCACCTCGATGACCGTCGTGGCGACGAGCACGTCGATCTCGCCGTCGCGAAAGCGGCGCATGATCGCATCCTTCTCCTCGGCCTTCATGCGGCCGTGCAGCAGCGCGGTGGAGCGCGCGGCGAAGGCGCCCTGCGACAGCACGTCGAACATCGTCGTGGCGGCCTTGAGGTCCGTCTTCTCGGACTCCTCGATCACCGGGTACACGATGTACGCCTGCCGCCCCTTCTCCAGCTCCCGGTCGACGAACTGCATCACGCGGTCGCGCGCGGCCTCCGGGCGGAGCGCGGTGGTGATGGGCTGCCGGCCCGGCGGCCGCTCGTCCAGCAGGCTGAGGTCCAGGTCGCCGTAGAGCGTCAGCGCCAGCGAGCGCGGGATCGGCGTCGCCGTCATCAGCAGCACGTCGGGCGACTCCCCCTTCGCGCCGAGCGCCTTGCGCTGCTCCACGCCGAATCGATGCTGCTCGTCCACCACCGCGAGGCCGAGGCGGGCGAAGGTCGCGGACTGCTGCACGAGGGCGTGGGTCCCCACCACGAGCAGTGGCGCCGGGTCGGCGAGACGCGCGGCGAGCTCGCGACGCTCGCGCGCGGACAGGCTTCCGGTGATGAGCACCGGCTCGACGTCCACCGCCTTCAGCATCCGCGTCATGGATCGCTGGTGCTGCTCCGCGAGCAGCTCGGTGGGCGCCATGATGGCGGCCTGGTAGCCGTTCTCCATCGCGAGCAGCGCGCTGAAGAGCGCGACGACGGTCTTCCCGCTGCCGACGTCTCCCTGCAGCAGCCGGTGCATGCGACGGTCGCTGCACATGTCGGCGAAGATCTCGCGCAGCACGCGCCCCTGCGCGCCCGTGAGCTGGAATGGCAGCGACTCGCGCAGCCGCGTCGTGAGTGAACGATGGTTCTGGAAGCGGATGCCGCGGCGCGTCTCGCGCGCGAGCGCCTTGGCGCGCTGCTGCAGCAGCTGGACGAACAGCAGCTCCTCGAACGCGAGCCGGCTGCGTCCCTCCATCGCCTCGGCCAGCGAGGTGGGACGATGCACCATGCGCAGCGCCGCCGAGATCTCGGGGAGCCGGACGTTGGCCAGCACGTCGCGCGGCAGGTACTCCGTGACGAGCGGGAGCAGCTCGTCGAGGTGCGACTCGATGATCCCGCGGATCACCTTGAACGACAACCCCTCGGTGGCCGGGTACACCGAGAGCACGCGGCCGGAGTCCATCCCGCCGTC
>JAQBPZ010000415.1 GCA_028287225.1 Gemmatimonadota bacterium | reverse complement strand
GCGGCGCAGGACGCCCTCGATCTCCGCCGCCGTGCCAGCGCTCGCCACGCCGATCCGCTCGGCGAGGCGGGCCTCGAGCACCATCCCGATGGCGACCGCGTCGCCGTGCAGCAGGCGGTAGCCGCTCACCGTCTCCAGGGCGTGGCCGAGGGTATGGCCGAAGTTGAGGATGCGGCGGAGGCCCTGCTCGGTGGGGTCGGCGGCGACGATGCCGCTCTTGATCTCCACGCTGCGGGCGACGCAGTCCATGAGGGCGCCCGCGTCGGCGTCGAGCAGGGCCGGCAGGGCGTCGTCCAGGCGGGCCAGGTAGGCCGCGTCGGCGATGACGCCGTGCTTGATGGCCTCGGCGAGGCCCGCGCGCCGGTGCTCCATCGGAAGCGTCCGGACCGTCTCGACGTCGGCCAGCACGGCGCGCGGGGGGTGGAAGGCGCCGATGAGGTTCTTGCCCTGCGCGGTATCCACGCCCGTCTTGCCCCCGACGGAGGCGTCGATCATGGCGAGGAGGGAGGTGGGGCACTGCACCACCGGCACGCCGCGCATGTAGGTGGCGGCCACGAAGCCGGCCAGGTCGCCGACGACGCCGCCGCCGAGGGCGACGACCGTGGTATCGCGGCCGCATCCGGCAGCGACGAGCGCATCGCTGAGGACGGCCCACTGCTCGCGGGACTTGGACGCCTCGCCGGCCGGCACGACGTGGAGCGATGCGCGGCCGTGCCGCGCGAGGCTCGCCACGAGGTCGGACGCGTAGTGCTGGGCGACGGTCGAATCCGAGATGACGGCATAGTGATGCGCCGGCGCGGCCTCGACGATCGCCATGTCGTGCTGGTTGCGCGATCCTGCGCCGATCGACACGACGTAACCGCCCGCGTCGATGCGGCGGATGGGGTCGGCCGTCACGGTCCCCACGCTACCAGGTGACCTCGCCCGCGCCGGCACGCCGGTTCGCGAGTCGGGCGAGGGTGAACAAGAGGTCGGAGAGCCGGTTCAGGTAGATGACCGTGAGCGGGGGCAGCTCGACGTCGTGCTGGAGGCGGACGACGTGGCGCTCGGCGCGGCGGCAGACAGTGCGGGCGACGTGCAGCGCGGCGGCTTTCTGGGTGCCGCCGGGCAGGATGAACGCCGTGAGCGGCTCGAGCTCGGACTCGGCATCGTCGATCGCCTGCTCCAGCTGGGTGATCCGCGCCTCGTCGACGCGGGCCTTCTCGAGGTGCTGCGCCATCTTCGCGTGGTCGGGCGTCGCGAGCAGCGCGCCGATGGCGAAGAGGTCGCGCTGGATGGGGACGAGCACCTCGTCGATGCGCGGCATCATCTCCACGGAGCGCGCCATGCCGATCACGGCATTCAGCTCGTCCACGTCGCCGTACGCCTGGACGCGGGCGTCGTCCTTGGAGACGCGCCCGCCGCCGAACAGCCCCGTCGATCCGGCGTCACCGGTCCTGGTATAGATCTTCATGAGCCCGGAAGTATAGTCGGACCAGGACGAAACTATTGTGACGTTTGTCACAACGATACGAACGGCGTTTGCGGTTGGCGGTGAGCGGTTGGCGGTAGAAGCGTCCCGGGCCTGACCGCTCACTGCTCACCGCAAACCGCAAACGCCCTTCAGGCCCTTCAGGCCCTTCAGGCCCTTCAGGCTCTTGGTGACTTGATCCCGGCGCCTCAGGCGGCGACTCTTGATCGCATGGAACACGAGATCAAGGACATCACGGTCATCGGCGGGGGCCCGGCTGGCCTCTTCGCGCTCTTCTATGCCGGCATGCGCGGCGCGTCGGCGCAGATCGTCGACGCCCTGCCGGAGCTCGGCGGGCAGCTCGCGGCGCTCTATCCCGAGAAGTTCATCTTCGACGTCGCCGGCCACCCGAAGGTGCTGGCCAAGGACCTCGTGAAGTCGCTGCGCGACCAGGCGGCGCAGTTCGGCGAGCCGGCGCACCTGGGCCAGGCGGTGACCGGGCTCGAGGAGCGCGACGGCCACTTCGTGCTGCACACGAGCAAGGGCACCTACCCCACCCGCTCGATCATCATCGCCGCCGGGATCGGCGCCTTCTCCCCGCGCCGCCTGCCGCAGGCGTGCGCCGAGCCGTGGTACGACCGCGGGATCTACGACGTGGTGAGCGATCCGGCGCAGTTCCGGGGGCAGCGCGTGGTGATCGTGGGCGGCGGGGATTCGGCGTTCGACTGGGCGACCCAGCTCCGCGGCGTCGCGACGCACGTGTCGCTCGTGCACCGCAGCGACCGGTTCCGCGCGCACGGCGCCACCGTCACGCAGTTCGAGGCCGACGTCGCCGGCGGCGTGGCGTCGATGTTCACCTTCCACGAGCTCGCCGACGTGCTCTGCAAGCGCGAGGGCGAGCGGTTCAGCCACATCGTGCTCAAGCAGGTGAAGACGAAGGCGCACACCGAGATCGAGGCGGACGTGGTGCTGCCGATGCTCGGCTTCGTGAGCGACATCGGCCCGATCGCCGACTGGGGGCTGACACTCCAGAAGGACGAGATCGTGGTGAACCAGCGGATGGAGACGGGGCGCGCGGGGATCTGGGCCGCGGGTGACGTGACCACCTACGACGGGAAGCTCAAGCTCATCGCGTGCGGCTTCAGCGAGGCGGCGATCGCGGTGAACCAGGCGGTGCACTGGGTCTACCCCGACAAGAAGGTCGCCCCGGGCCACTCCAGCAACATGGCCGTGTTCGGCCAGAAGGACGACTAGGGACCCGCCGCTCGAACGATTCGCCGGGCGCGCGCGTTGACCACGGAGCGACGCGCGCGCTGGCCGGACTGCAGCGGTTGCGGTGGCGGGCCGGCGCCGGCTCGCCCGCGGGCGTTGCGGGCGCAGCACGGGAGGTCCGGTGGCGGTGCGATTCTGGACGGAACGGGGATGTACCATGCTGGTCTTCGAGGGCACCTACGACGCGAAGGCCGCGCTCGCGGTGGTCGACGAGGCGCTGCGCACCTCGCCGCCGGCCCTCGGCCTGCTGCTCGACCTCTCGGCCTCCGCGTCGCTTCGTGACCGTTCGTCCGACGATCTGCGCGGCGTCGCCACCTTCCTCTCGTCGCGACGCGCCATGTTCGGCTCGCGGCTCGCGACGGTCGGACTCTCGGACCTGGCGTACGGGCTGCTGCGCATGGTCACGGTGTTCGCCTCCGAGCACGGCATCGAGAACGAGGCGTTCCGCTCGCGCGACGAGGCGGTGGCATGGCTGTGCGGAGCGCCCGGCGACCAGGACCGTGCGCCCGCGTGATCTCTCCAGCCGCCGCCGCCTTTTTTCGTACGCGAATCCTGGCGAATCCAGACGCACGAATCGCCGCGATGCCTGCATGCAGGTTTACAACCCCGCTGATGTCTTCGCGTCGATTCGTGCCGTTGGATTCGCCGACATTCGCGTACGCAGACAGGACGTACGCAGACAGGACATCCTCAGCCTGATGCGTCGGCGCTGAACCCGTCGGGGTGGCGCGCCCGGAGCTTTGCCAGGTTGCCCGTGCCGACCTCGCCGAGCGAGAGGCCGAGGGAGCGGGCGAGCGCCGCGATGCACCAGAGCGCGTCGCCCAGCTCCTCGGCGGCCGCCGCCCGGTCGAGCGGCCGGCCCTGCATCACGTGCTTGCGCACGTGGGCCAGGACCTCCCCCGCTTCCTCGGCGAGCCCACACGCCGCGTCGAGCAGGCGTGCGTCGGCATCCAGCGCCGGGTTCACCGTGCGGACGGCCGCCTGCTGGTAGGCGTCGAGCCCGGCCTCCATCACGCGTAGGTCACGCGCGGATCCGCCTTGGCGTAGGCGATGTCGGTGAGGAGGTTCACCAGCACGAACACCGCGCTGAGGAACAGCACGGAGCCCTGGATGGCGGGCAGGTCGCGCCGCGCGATCGCGTTCACCACGTAGCGGCCGAGTCCGGGCCACGAGAAGATCGTCTCGGTGAGGATGCTGCCGGTGAGGTACGCGCCGAAGTCGAGCCCCAGCACGGTGATGATCGGGATGAGCGCGTTGCGCAGGGCATGCCGCCCCACCACGAGCCCCTCGCGCACTCCCTTTGCTCGCGCGGTGCGCACGTAGTCCGCCCCAAGCGCATCGAGCATCGCCGAACGGGTCATGCGCGCCAGGAAGGCGATGGAGCGCATGCCCAGGGCGAGGGCGGGCAGGATGAGGTAGCGCACCCCCCCGAACCCGGACGGTGGCAGCCAGTGCAGGGTGACGGCGAAGAGGAGGATGAGCAGCAGGCCCACCCAGTACACCGGAAAGCTGATTCCCAGGTACGCGATGCCGAGTCCGAACCGGTCGATGAAGCCACCGGGACGCCACGCGCTGAGGACCCCCAGGGTGACGCCGCACACCGTGGCGAGGAGCATCGCCGCGCCCGCGAGCTGGAGCGTCTTGGGGAAGCGCTCCAGGATGTCCTTCCGGATGGGGCGGTTGGTGATGTACGAGCGGCCCAGGTCGCCCTTCGCGATGCCGGCGACGTAGTGCCCGAACTGCACGTAGAGCGGGTCGTCGAGCCGCAGCTCCTGCCGAAGCCGCGCGATCGTCGCCTCGTCGGCGCGCTCGCCCACCATGGCCATCACCGGGTCGCCGGGCGCCACGAACAGCAGCAGGAAGGCGACGACGAGCACCCCGACGAGGGTCGGGATGGACAGGAGCAGCCGGCGCAGGATGAACGCGCTCATGGGTGTGCTCCCGTGCTCGCGGGAGCGGGTGTGGGCGTGGCGGGCATGGTCCCGGGTGGAGTACTCGTGCTCGCGCCGGCGGTGCGAGGACCAGGGGAGGCGGCCGTGGTCGTCACGTTCGTCCAGGGCTGTGCGTTGAAGATCACGGGGGGCACGAAGCCCCTGATCCACGGCTGGATGGCCGTGAGCTCGCTGTAGAAGTACAGGTAGATCATGGGCGCGTCGCGGAACGCGATCTCGTCGGCCTGCCGGTACATCGCCACGCGCTTCGTCTCGTCCTGCTCGCGCCGCGAGGCGCTGACGAGGGAGTCGAACTGCGGGTTGGAATAGTACGACACGTTGCCCCCCACGCCCTTGTTCGCGCTGTGCAGCAGGGGATACAGGAAGTTTTCGGCGTCGGGGTAGTCGGCGTACCAGTCCTTCACGAACAGGTCCGTCTGCCCCTTGCGGGCCGCCTCGCGCGCCGCGGCGCTCTCGCGCTGGATCAGCTTCACCCGGATGCCCGAGAGCTGGAGATAGCCCTGGAGCGTTTCGGCGATGCGGACGTAGATCGGGTTGGCGGAGGTCCAGAGCTCCAGGTCCACGCCGTTCGGGTAGCCCGCCTCGCGCAGCAGCTGGCGGGCGCGCGTGGTGTCGAAGGCGTAGCCGATCCGCGTGCGGTCGGAGCCGGGCAGGTGGAAGGGGATCACGCCGGCGGCCAGGTCGCCCGAGCCGGCGATGAGGTTGCGGAGGATGATGCGGCGGTCCACCGCGTAGTTGAGCGCCTGGCGGACGCGGACGTCCTTGAGCGGGCCGCGGGTCGTGTTGATGGCGACGTACACCAGCTCCAGCGACGGCGTGGGCGCGAGGAGCTTGCGGCGTTCGGCGTCCTCCTGCCAGTCGCGGATCTCGCCCTGCGGCACCTGGAGCACGTCCACGTTGCCGCTCTGGAACTCGGCCACCGCGGTGCTGGGCTCGGAGATGATGCGGGCCTTGAGCGAGTCGGCCTTCGGGGCGCCGCCCCAGTACTCGCGGTTGGGGGCGAACAGCAGGTAGTCGTCGTGCTTCCATTCCACGAGCTTCCAGGGGCCGGTGCCCACCGGCGCCTCGCCGAAGTTGGCCGGCACCTTGTCCGGCGCGATCGACGCCACCGGCATGGCCAGCAGCTTGGGGAAGATCGCGAACGGCTCCTTGAGGGTGACGACGACGGTGGAGTCGTTCGGGGCGGCCATGCCCGCGATGGACGTGGCCTTGCCGTCGGCGTACTCCTTGGCGCCCTTGATGGGGTAGAGCGGCCAGCCGCGCCCGCCGCGGACGCTGGGGTCGAGGACGCGCTGCCAGCTCGTGAGCACCTGCCGGGCGACGAAGGGCGTGCCGTCGGTGAACCGGACGCCGCGGCGCAGGTGAAACGTGTACACGCTGCCGTCGGGCGACACGTCCCACGAGGTGGCGAGGCCGGGCACCACGCTGGCGTCGGGGGTGAAGCGCGTCAGCCCGTCGAACAGGTAGCCGACCACGCGCCCCGTGGGGACGTCGGTGCTGAGCGCCGGGTCCAGGGAGCGGGGGTCGTAGTTGTCCCGGGCGTCGACGAGGGTGCGCCGGTTGGCGCCGTCGCCCCCCCCACCACAGGCCAGCAGCAGGACGGGGAGCGACAGGGCGATGAAACGACGCATGACGTTCTGGTGTATGCGGTTGACAGCCGGTTGGAGGCGCGAGAACTTACCCGCGTCGCAGAGCAGCGTCAAACGCGCACGCGCCCGCCCGGATGTGACTCGCCGCGCGGGCGCGTCGTGTATGGTTCAGCGCCACTAGCTGCAAGTTGCGTCCCTTTCCTTCCTCGTCCGTCCAGTCCATGGCCAAGTCCCGCACTACTCCGCCGCGCCTGACGACGCGCCTGGATGGATACGTCTACCGGCGATCGCTCGATCGGGCGGAGCTGATCCCGGCCATCGGGGCGGGGATCGTGACGGGGCTGGCCGCCTTCTATGTAACGCGGCTGTTCCTCCAGCGCACGCCGCTCCTCCCCGAGGAGCGCCGGCTCGGCAAGCATCACGCAGGCGAGCGGCGACCCACGGGATGATGCAGTGCGGAATCGGGACGGCGCGCCGCTGGCGGTCGGCCGTCCTGGGCATGTCGCTCGTGGTGGGGCTGCCGGTCGTCGCACGCGCCCAGCGCATGGAGTGCGACGCGGCCGACGACCGCGAGGTCCGCTCCCTCTCCTTCCAGGGAAATCACGCCTTCACCAGCCGCGACCTCGCGCTGCGCGTCGCGACGACGCCCTCGGGGTTCGCGCGCCGCGTGCTGCGCGTGTTCGGCACGCGGCATTGCCTGGACAGCGACGAGCTGCGCCTGGACGTGGGGCGCCTGCGTGCCTTCTACCGGCGGCACGGCTACTACGCCGCCGTCGTCGACACCTCCGTGGTGGCGCTGGAGGACGGCGGGGTGCGCGTCCGCTTCCTGATCCGCGAGGGGGAGCCGATCATGATCGACACCCTGCGCGTGTCGGGGCTGGACAGCGTCACGGCGCCGCTGGCCGACATGCGCAGCCTCGACATCCGGCAGGGCGGGGTGTTCGACATCACGCTGCTCCAGACCGCGATCGACTCCATCAAGGCGCGGCTCCGGAACAACGGCTTTCCGCGTGCCGACGTCGCCGCCAGCTACAGCCCCGACTCCGTGCGCCGGCGCGCGACGGTGGGGCTGACGGTCATTCCCGAGGCGCGCGCCCGCGTCGGGGAGATCCGGCTGGTGTCCGACCCGGTGCCCGGGGAGTCGCCGCGCCTCGGCGAGGGCACCGTGCGCAGGCTGCTGCCCGTGCGCCCGGGCGACCGGTACAGCGCGCAGGCGCTGTCCGACGCGCAGCGCACCCTCTACCAGTCCGCGCTCTTCCGGAAGGTGGACCTCCGCCTGGCCCCGGACAGCCTGCAGCCCGCCGGCGACACGCTCGTCACGCTCGACGTGAGCCTGACGGAAGACTACATGCGGCAGATCGACACCGAGGCGGGGTGGGCGGTGCTGGACTGTTTCAAGGACCGCACGCACTACGTGGACAAGAACTTCCTGGGCGCGGCGCGGCGCCTGGACCTCACCCTGCAGTTCTCCAAGGTGGGCTACGCGCGGCCGACGAGCCTCGGCGACGGGGCGCTCTGCGCCCCGAGGATCCGCGACGACTCCACCTTCAGCCGGAAGCTCAACTACTACGCCGGCGGCACCATCCGCTTCCCGACGCTGTTCGGGCTGCGGACGTCGCCGAGCCTGTCGCTGTACACGGAGCGGCGGAGCGAGTTCATGGCGTACTCGCGGATGACGTACATCGGCGGCGAGGCCTCGGTGACCCGCGAGATCGCCGCGAACCTGCCGCTGCGGCTGGCGTATTCGCTGGAGTACGGGCACACCGATGCGCAGGCGGCGCTCATCTGCGCCATCTTCCGGCGCTGCACCGGGCAGGACCAGCAGTTCGTGACGGTGGACCGTCCGCTGGCCGTGCTGAGCGCGCACCTCGACCGGATCCGCGTGGACAACCCCGGCGCGCCCACGTCGGGCACCGCGGCGCGGCTGGACCTGCGCGGGGCGGCGCGCGAGCTGGGCTCCAGCCCGGACCTCCAGTTCGTGAAGGGCTTCGGCGACTTCACCGTGTATCGCGGGGTGAGCGCCGGCATCACCTTCGCCGCGCGGGCGCGCGTCGGGGCGGTGGTGAGCCGGACGCTCTCGTTCAGCCAGTCCACGGGGTTCATCCCCCCGGAGGAGCGGCTGTACGCCGGCGGGGCGACGAGCGTGCGCGGGTTCCAGCAGAACGAGCTCGGGGACCTGATCTACCTGCTGCGCGACGAGCCCGCGACGCGGCAGGGGACGGCGGACACCGTCTACAAGGAAGTGCGACCGGACACGGCGGAGGTCCTGGCGACGATTCCCGTGGGCGGCAACTCGCTGGTGGTGTTCAACGTGGAGCTGCGCTTCCGCAGCCCGTTCTATCCCGAGCTGCTCCAGTTCTCCACCTTCGCGGACGCGGGCGACGTCTGGCAGCGCGACGCCACGTCGGGCCGGCACAAGGCCTCGCTGCTCTTCCTGGACGGGCTCAAGTGGACCCCGGGGGTTGGGGTGCGCATCTTCAGCCCGGTTGGACCCATTCAGATCAACGTGGCGTACAATCCGTTCGGCCGTCCGGCCGGCGCGCTCTACTACATCCCCACGGCGAAGGAGGGGTTCGCCCCCCTCTACTGCGTGAGCCCCGGCAACAACATTCCCGCGCCGATCGGGGCGAGCAAGCAGCACGAGCAGGTCTCGTCGGCGAGCTGCCCGGCCACCTTCGTGCCCGCCCCCGGCCGCAACACCGTCCTGAACCACCTGAAGCTCAGCTTCTCCATCGGTCCCGACTTCTGACCCTGCCGTCCGCCCCGAAGCGCGCGCGCCGCGAGCGCCGCGAGCGCCGCGAGCGCCGCCTGTCGCGCCGCCGCTTCATCGCCCTCGTCAGCCTGTGCACGCTCGTCGTGCTCGGCGTGATCGTGGTGGGCGTGGGCCTCGTGGCGACGCGATCGGACAGCGGGCAGCAGGCGCTGCGCGACTGGGTGGAGGCGCGCGTCGCCGGCTCGATGCACGGCCGGCTGCACATCGGCCGGATCAGCGGGAGCTGGCTCACCGGGGTCACCATCGACTCGCTGGAGCTGCGCGACGACCAGGACTCGCTGTTCGTGGCCACGGGCCCGATCCGGCTCGAGTACGATCCTCGCGACCTGATCGACCGCCGCCTGCACTTCCGCCGCCTGGACATCCTGCGGCCGGTCGTCGTCCTGCGGCAGCACGAGGACTGGACCTGGAACTTCAAGCGGATGTTCTCGTACAGCGGGCCGCGGCAGGGCAACGGGCCCGAGCGTGGCTTCGGCGACTACGTGGTCATCGACTCCACGCACATCCGCGACGCGGACTTCCGCGTCACCATCCCCTGGCATCCGGACGACTCGCTGCACGGGGCGCGGCGCGACAGCGCGATCCGGGTGAACGTCGCGCGGCGCGACCACGAGGTGCGGCGCACCAGCGAGGGCTACGTCCAGCACTACCGGTGGACGCAGGCGTACGCGGCGGTGCCGCACATGCGGATCGCCGACCCCGACAGCGCCGGCCGGCTGTTCGTCATCGACACGCTGCACGCGACGGAGACGATGCCGCCGTTCGTGTGGCGCAACGTCCGCGGCACGGTGCGCCTGCAGGGCGACTCGGTGTGGATGAAGGTGCCGCACTTCGACCTGCCCGGCTCCACGGGGCGCGCGGAGGGCAAGGTGACGTGGGGCAGCGACCTGCCCGTACGCTACGCGGTGCGCGTGTGGGGCGACTCCGTCTCGCTCAAGGATGTGGCGTGGGTGTATCCCACCCTGCCGACGACCGGCGGCGGGACGATGATCCTGGACATCCGGAACGAGCGCAACCTGCACCAGCTGGACTACGCGATCAGCGCGATGGACGTGCGCACCACGAAGTCGCACCTCACGGGGAGCATCACCTTCGAGACCGGAGGCCAGGTGCTCGCCGTGCACGACGTGCGGATGCGGGCCGACCCGGTGGACTGGGACCTGCTGCGCCAGCTGAACGGCAAGCCGTTTCCCGCGGACTGGCAGGGCCGGATCACGGGCACGGTCACGGCGCGCGGCGGGCCGCTGAACCACTTCATGGTGGATGCGGCGGACGTGACGTTCGCCGACGCGCACGTGCCGGGTGCCATCTCGAAGCTGCGGGGCCACGGCGAGCTCGACATTCTGCTTCCCGCGTTCACGGCGTTCCACCGGTTCACCGCGCTGGTGGACCACCTGGAGCTGCGCACGATCTCCACGATCTACCCGAACTTCCCGCGCATCGGCGGCTACGTCACCGGCAGCGCGGTGCTGGACAGCTCGTGGCTGGACGTGCGCGCCTCCAGTGCGCAGCTCGCGCACTTCGACGGTCCCGGCGAGCCATCGCGGGCGACGGGGGGCGGGCGCATCACGTACGGCGAGAAGTACATGACGTACGACCTCGACCTCGTGGCCGCCCCGCTCTCGCTCACCACGCTCGCGAGGTCGTACCCGATGATGCCGCTGCGCGGCACCTTCAGCGGGCCGGTGCGCGTGAAGGGGATCCCCCCCGACCTGACGGTGACGGCGGACCTCACCGGCGCGGGCGGGCACCTGGTCTACGCGGGCAAGGTGGATGCGGACAGCATCGGCGGCTACGCGGCCACCGGCAGCGGCACCTTCGACGCGATCAATGCGGCGAGCCTGTTCGACCTCGCCAAGCCGGTCACGCGGCTGGCGGGCGCCTTCGACGTGGACATGCGCGGCGACCTGCTTTCCACCCTGACCGGTCCGCTCGCGGTGCGCCTGCAGCGCTCCGAGGTGGACGGCGTGCGCGTGGCGGGCGGCACGGGGCGGGTGCGCTTCGAGCACGGGCTGCTGCACGTGGACACGCTGGACGTGGACGGCGATCCCGGCCGCCTGCGCGCGCGCGGCACGCTCGGCCTGACCCGGACGGCGGGCGGGGATTCGCTCGTGCTCGCGCTGGACGTCGATTCGCTGGCCGGCCTGCGCCGCTATCTCGTGCAGGCGGCGCCGGCGGGCGCCGTGCAGCACGCCGACACGATTCGCGGATCGCTCGCCTTCCGCGGCGCGCTCCGCGGGTGGCTCGACTCGCTCGACGTGCGCGGCGCACTGGACGGCCGCGGCCTCGTGCTCAACTCGCAGGGCGTCCGGCGCGTGCACGGCGGCCTCGCCGTGCGCAGCGTGAAGGGCCACACCACCGGCTCCGTGGACCTGCGCGGCGATTCCATCGTGGCGGGCGGGCTCTCGGTGGCGTCGGCGTCGCTCGCCGCGGAGGTGCTCGACCGCGGGCGCGCCCGCTTCGCGGCGGGCGCGACGACCGGCGACGGCA
>JAQBPZ010000398.1 GCA_028287225.1 Gemmatimonadota bacterium | reverse complement strand
CGGACGCGCCGCGCGCAGCTCGCGCCGCGCCGGCAGCGACACGCGAAAGGTGGTGCCTGCGCCCGGCGCGGAGCGCACGAAGATGACGCCCCGGTGCCCGCGCACGATGCCGAGCGTGGCCGCCAGGCCGAGCCCGCGCCCGGTGAACTTCGTGGTGAAGAACGGGTCGAACATGCGCTCGATCGTCGGCGGATCCATGCCGCACCCGGAGTCCTCCACCTCCACGTACACGTGCTCACCCGGCTGCGCCCCGGCCGAGAATCGCGCGTCGCGCAGCATGCGCTCGTCCACGTACCAGACACCGGTGCGCACCACGATCGTGCCGGCCCCGTTGTCGAGCGCGTCGGAGGCGTTCGTCATCATGTTGAGCACGACCTGGCGGAGCTGCGCGGCATCACCCTCCACCGGCGGCAGCGCGTCGGCCAGCGCCAGCGAGACGTGCGCGCGCTTGCTCAGGGCGCTGCGCCACACGGGCGTCATCTGCGACACGAGCTCCGTGAGGTCCACCGCGGTGACGTTGAACCGGCCCTTGCCCGAGTACGCGAGCAGCTGGTTGGTGAGCTCCGCCGCCTGCCGCGCCGTCTTCTCGATGTCGGCCAGCGCCTCGGCGATCTCCGAGCCGGGCGTGGCATCGAGCAGCGCGAGGCTCGCGTTCCCGAGGATCCCGACGAGCAGGTTGTTGAAGTCGTGCGCGACGCCGCCCGCGAGCACGCCGAGGCTCTCCAGCTTCTGCGCGTGCTGGAGCTGCACGTCCATCGCCTGCCGCTCCGCCTCGATGCGCCGGCGCTCGGAGATGTCGCGCGAGGTGCCGAGCATGTGCGTGACCGTGCCGGAGGGGTCCGTGACCGGGATCAGGCGCGTCTCCATCACCTGGAGGCGGTCGTTCAGCTCGTAGCTCTCCTCGAACTCCACGACCTGCCGGGTGCGCACCGCCTCGCGGTAGCGCGCCACCTGCACCGCCGCGTGCTCCGCCGAGATCTCGCGCAGCTCCTTGCCGATGACCTGCTCGGCGGGCACGCCGGTGATGCGGGTGAACGCCGCGTTCACCAGGCGCAGGCGGAACTGGTCGTCGCCGTCCACGCTCACCAGGAACATGGAATCGAACGCGCTGTTGAAGATGAGCGCGAGCCGCTCCTCGCTCTCGCGCAGCGCCGCCTCGCTGGCCACGCGCTCGGTCACGTCCTGCAGCGTGCCCAGGAGCCGCACGGTCCCGTCGGCATCCACCACCCGCTCGGCGCGCGCCTCCGCGATGAAGACGGAGCCGTCGGCACGCGTGAAGTGCGTGATGTGATGGTACGAGGTGCCGTCGCGGAACGCGGCCTCGATGCCGGCGTCGACCTCCGCGCGGTTCTGCGAGGGGAGCGAGGCGAGCCAGTCGTCGTGCGTGATGGGTGCCTCGTGCGCGAGGCCGTGCATGCGCCACACGTTTGGCGACACGATGGTTCGACGCGTCCGGGCGTCCAGCTCCCAGGTGCCGATCCCGCCGATCTCCTGCGCGCGCGCGAGGCGCGCCTCACTCGCGCGCAGCCGCTCCTCCGTCTCGCGCTGCTCGGTCACGTCGGCGTTCACGCCGACCCACCCGCGCACCGACCCGTCGTCGCCCATCACCGGTGCGGCGCGGGCGTGCATGCGTCGCCAGGCCCCGTCGGCGCGCTGCATCCGGTACTCAACGTCGAACACCTGCCGGTCACGCCGGGCCACCCCCCACTGCGCGAGCAGCTCCGCGCGGTCCTCCGGGTGGACCAGGAGGATCCACCCTGCCGCGAGCTCGGCTGTCGACCGGCCGGCGAACCGCTCGAACGAGGGCTGCGGCCCGATCAGGTCGCCCGCCGCGTCGGTGACCCAGACCACCTCGCTGGTGGCGTCGGCGAGCGCCCGGAAGCGACGCTCGCTGTCGCGCAGTGCCTCCTGTGCGTCCGCCGTCGTGGCGGGGTCGTCCCTTGGCCCGGGGCCTGGTGTGCGGTGGTGGTTCGCGGTCATGGCTGGGCGCGAAAGAAGCGCACGGACCGCGCCGCCTAGATCCCGCCGAGCAGGTTGTCGATGCGTTTCTCGGCGGCATCCATGGCGCGACCCTCGAGGATGCTGCGCATGAGGTCGTCCACCTCGAGCTCGAAGTCCTGCGGGTAACGGCGGTTTTCCGGAAAGCGAAGGACCACGCCGATCACGAGCGGGAAATGCGGCTCGGCATCCTCGTCCTCTTCATCCTCCTCATCCCCCTCCTCCAGCTCGTCGTCCAGCTCGTCGTCGTCGTCCTCGTCCGCCCCGACTGCCTCCTCGTAGGACGTGCCGTCGCGGGTGGCCGACGCCGCCCACGGCTCCCGCTCCTCCTCGTCGTCGTCCTCGGGGGAGACGGAATCCTGGATCGCGCGCATCGTGCGCTCCGGGAGGAGGGCGGACAGCTCGCCCCGGATGCCCCCCTGCTCCTCCCACGCCGCCCCCACCACGATCACCGGCTCGCCGAAGGCGTCGCTCGCGAAGAACGCATCCACGAGCTGCCGGGGATAGGCGTTCACGGCGAGGAGCACCTCGGCCGGACCGGCGCGCGTGAAGGCGACCGGCTGCTCGTCGGGCGCGGCACCGGGCCGGTCCACCCGCTCGATGCGCAGGAGCAGGGGCTCCGGCACGATGAAGGTGAGCGGATTGTCCTGTGTGAACGGCCCGCGGGGCACCGGCGGCACGTCCACCCCGTCACTGGCGTCGCTGGCGTCGCTGGCGTCGGGCTCCTGGTCGAACGCGTCGTCGTCGGAAGAATCGGTCATCCCGCAATTTAGCTGATCAGGGAGGACGGCGGGCCGGTCGACGCTGAGCAGCGGCCTCTGGCGCGACCGTTGCACCTCGCGGCTCCCAGGCACGCTCCCCGCTCCCGGGACTCATGAGCTTCGACCAGATCCCCCTCACAGCGAGCACTCCTCCGGGATCCGCCGCGATCCTGCCTCCGCTGGGGGCGCTGGAGATCCTCGCGGCGAGCCCGGAGGCGTTCGTCTTCCTGGACGGGGAGCTCCGCCTGCGCTTCGTGAACGCCGCGGCACAGGCGCATTTCGGCCGCGACCTCACGAGCCTCTACGGCCGCCCCCCCTGGGACGCGTGGCCGAGCGCCATCGGCGCACGCGGCGAGCCGCACTACCGTCGGGCGATGGCCGAGCACACGAGCGTGACGTTCACCGACCGGCCGGAGGACGACGGGCGCGACGCCGACCTCGAGGTCACCGCGTACCCGGCGGCGGGCGGACTCGCGCTGTTCATCCGGGACATCACGGCCCACCGGCTGGCGCTGGAGGAGACGCGGCGCGTCGCGACGACGATGCGCGAGGAGTCGGTGGAGCTCTCGCAGCGGAACCAGGAGCTGATCCGCATCAACGCGTCGCTGTCGTACGCGCGACACGAAGCGGAGCAGGGGCGCGAGCGGATGCGCGCAGTGATGGACAGCGTGGGCGACGTCGCCTTCTGGCTCGATGCCGACTGGCGCTGGATCTTCGCCAACGAGGCCGGCCGCCTCCTGCTCTCCCGGCTCGGCCGGCCCGGCGACCCCACGGGGCGCCGCCTCTGGGAGACGCTGCCCCAGCTCCTCGGCAGCCGGTTCGAGCTGGAGTTGCGCCGCGCGGTCACGGAGCGGCGCATCATCGAGTTCGAGGAGCTGCTGCCCGAGACGGGCGAGTGGATGGAGAGCCGCGTGGTGCCGGTGGACGACGGCTCCATGCTGCTCTTCGCGCGCGACGTCACCGAGCGGCGCCGGCAGCTCGAGACGCTGCGCCAGAGCGAGGCACGCTATCACACGCTGGTGGAGGCGTCGGCGCAGATCGTCTGGACCGCCGACGCCGAGGGGCAGGTGACGGACATTCCCGCCTGGCGCGAGATCACGGGGCAGAGCGTGGAGGAGGTCGCGGGCCAGCGGTGGATGGAGGCGATCCACCCGCTGGATGCCGGCAGCGTGGAGACGATCTTCAGCACGGCGCTGGCGACACGCTCCAACTACGAGGTCCAGTACCGCATCCGCCTGCGGGACGGGAGCTACCGCTGGTACCGCGCCCGCGGCGGGCCGGTGCTGGGCGCCGACGGGTCGGTGCGCGAGTGGGTGGGCTTCGTGAACGAGGTGGACCGCATGGTCCGCCGTGACGAGGGGCACCACTTCCTGGTGCAGGCGAGCGCCGCGCTCACCGAGACGCTGGATGAGGAGGCCACGCTGGACACGCTGGCGCGGCTCGCCGTCGACCAGCTCGCCGATGGGGCGATGATCACCCTGGTGCGCGAGGACGGGCGGTGCGAGCACGTGGCCACCCGCAGCCGCGACGGCAAGACGGCGGAGTACGCCGCGGAGACGGAGCGCCTGTATCCGCTGCCCGCCGATGCGCCGTCCGGGTACCCGCGCGCCATCCGCACGGGTGAGCCGGAGCTGATGTCGGCCGCGGCGTTCGACCCGGAGAACCTGCCGAAGATCGCCGCGGACGCGACCCACCTGGCGCGGCTCATCGCGCTGGACATGTATTCGGGGATGGCCATCCCCCTCGTGGCCCGCGGGAACATCCTCGGCGCCATCACGCTGGTGCTGCACGGTCCGGAGCATCGCCGGTCGTTCGACGCCAGCGACCTGGCCATCGCCACCGAGCTCGGACGCCGCGCGGCGCTGGCCCTCGACAACGCGCGGCTGTTCGACGCCGAGCGGCAGGCGCGCCGCGACGTGGCGCTGGGCGCCGAACGGCTGCGGGCGGTGGCCGACGCCGCCCGCGCATTCGCCGAGGTGGCCACCGATCCGGTGCAGGTGTCGGAGGCGCTGGCCGAGATCCTGATGCGGCGCGTGGGCGACTCCTGCGTGGTGCGCCTGCTGGACCGCCACGAGGGCACGCTGGGCGTCGTCGCGACGCGCCACCGGAGCGCCCCGACGGAGCGAACGATCGACGCCGTGGCGCGGGCGGTCCGCTACCGGGTGACGGAGGGGCTCACGAGCCGGCTCCTCGTGCCGGGCGCGTACGTCCACCTGGCGGGCAACGAGCTGCGGCAGCAGCGGGATGCCATGTCGCCGGCAGATCGCGATGTCGTGGACGTCTCCGACATCTGCGCGCTGCTCGGCGTCGCGCTGCGCACCGACGGGCAGGTCGTGGGCACCGCGTACCTTGCCCGCGAAGGTGAGGAACGCGCCTACGACGCCGGCGACATCGCGCTGGTGCAGGAGCTGGCCGACCGGGCGGCGCTCGTGCTCGAGCGCGCGCGCCTGTTCGCCGCGGAGCGCAGCGCGCGCGACGAGGCCGAGCACGCCGCGGAGCTGACGCGGCGGCTGCAGGAGATCACGGCGTCGTTCGCGCGGACCATCACCGTGAGCGAGGTGGCGGCCACGACGCTCTCGCACGGGCTGGACGCGCTGTCGGCGCAGTCGGGGGCGGTGTACCTCATGAACGAGTCGCGCGATGCGCTGGAGCTCGTGCGGCGCGAAGGCATCCCGGACGACACGCTCCGCGGCTTCCAGACGGTGCCGCTGGACGCGGCGATGCCGGTGGCCGATGCCGTGCGCCGCGGCGAGATCGTCTGCCTCGGCGACCGGGCGGCCATGACCCGGGAGTATCCCGGCATCGCGGGCGACACCGGCCGGATGGGCGCCGACGCGTGGGCGGCCGTCCCCCTGCTGCACGCGGGGCGGACCATCGGCGCCATCGCCCTCGGCTTCAGCGGCGCGCGGGAGTTCGCGCCGCGCGAGCAGGCCCTCCTGGACGCGCTCGGCCGCCACTGCGCGCAGGCCATGGAGCGCGCGCGGCTGCTCGACGCCGAGCGCGATGCGCGCGACGATGCCGAGCGCGCGAACCAGGCCAAGAGCGACCTGCTGGCGAAGGTGAGCCACGAGACCCGCCAGCCGGTGCACGCGAGCATCGGCTGGGTGGACACCATGGAGATGGAGCTCCAGGGTCCGATCACGGAGCAGCAGCGCGAGGCGCTGCGGCGCATCAAGCAGAACCAGCTCCGGCTGCTCAACGTGCTGAACGACCTGCTGGACATGTCGCGCATCGAGGCGGGCAAGCTCGAGCTCCACGTGCGCGACATCGTCGTGGGCGACGTGGTGGATGCGGTGGAATCGGCGGTGGCGCCGCAGATCCGGAACAAGGGGATCCGCTTCGACTTCGAGCGTCCGATGCCCGGCCTGCGGGTCCGCGCCGACGTGGATCAGCTGATCGGCATCCTCACCAACCTCCTCTCGAACGCCGCCAAGTTCACCCCGGAAGGCGGCCAGGTGAACGTGGCGTGCGAGGCGGCCGACGGCATCGTGCGACTGCGCGTGCGCGACACCGGCATCGGCATTCCCGGGGAGCTGATCGAGCGCGTGTTCGAGCCCTTCTTCCAGGTGGACTCGGGCTTCACGCGCACCTCGGTGGGCACCGGGCTCGGCCTGGCGATCAGCCGCGAAGCCGCCCGCGCGATGGGCGGCGACGTGACCGTGACGTCGGAGGTCGGGAAGGGGAGCACGTTCACGGTGACGTTGCAGCGGGTCGGCGGATAGCGCGCCATCCCTGCGATCGGGTGCCTACGGAGTCCGCACCTTCCGCTCCGCGCGCGCCCTGGCGACCATCTCCTTGACCTGCGCCAGCAGCGATGGCGCGTGATAGGGAATGCCGTCGCGGATGGTCCACTCCACCCCCCCGCCCCGCACGACCCGGCCGTTCCGGATCTCGTCGGTGCCGGTGGGATACAGCACCTTGAGGTTCTCGAGCGGGTTGCCGTTCACGATGATCAGGTCGGCGAGGTAGCCCGCGCGGACCCGGCCAAGGTCGGCCTCGCGGCCCAGGATGCGGGCGTTGTTGCCGGTGGCGTGACGGATGACGGCGAGCGGCTCGAAGCCGGCCTCCTGCTGCAGCTCCAGCTCGCGGATCAGGCCGAACCCGTACATCTGATAGATGAAGCCGGCGTCATCGCCGACGCCGATCACCCCGCCGCGGCGCTCGAAGGTGCGGAGCGCATTCATCCAGATCCGGTAGTTCTCCTTCCAGTAGGTCTCGTCCGACGAGGTCCAGCCGAGGAAGTAGGAGCCGTGGTTGGCGGGATCGGGGCGGAAGTAGTCCTCGAGGGTCGGATGCAGGTAGTCCGCGAACCAGGGCTGTCCCTGCGCCCGCTGCAGGTCTCGCGAGGCCTCGTAGATGTCCAGCGTGGGCACCCACGCGACCTTGGCCGCGATGAGGGTGTCCAGCACCGCGGTGAGCCGCGCGCTGTCGGCCTCTCGCCAGAGGTGGCCGGCCCAGCGGAAGCGGTCGGTCTCGTTGCGGTAGTTGTATGCCGCGGGAAAGTGCTGCCGGCCGTCGAGGATCGCGGCGTCGGGGATGCCGTACCAGTGCTCGATGCTCGTCGTGCCGAAGCGCGCATCGTCCCACGCGTTGGTCTCTTCCACGCCGGCGTGATGCGCGACCCGGAGGCCGAGCTTGTGCGCCTCGTCGAGCGTCGCGGCCATCACGTCGCGCTCCACGCCAAGGATCTTGATGCCGTCCGCACCCATCGCCTTGATCGCGCGCACGCGCGCGCGGGCCTCGGCCGCGGTGTGCGGCTCCGGTGCGTTCGAGAACCGCGCGTACACCAGGATCCTCGGCGATGCGAGGCGGCCGGCCGCCGCCTCGTCGCGAAGGGCCATGACGCGCTCGGTGGAATCGGTGCCGACCTCGCGGACGGTCGTGATGCCGCTGGCGAGCCAGAGCTTGAGGGTATAGTCGTACGGCTGCGGCACGTGCGCCCGCTCGTTCTGCAGGTGCGCGTGCGCGTTGATGAGGCCCGGCAGCACGAACTTGCCGGTGGCGTCGATCTCGACGTCGGCCTTCGGCCGCGAGGCGCGGCCCGCGCGCACCGCCACCGGGTCCAGGAAGACGACCTGCGCGATCCGGTCGTGCTCGATGAGGATGTCGGCCGGCCCCGAGGCGGGGACGCCGTTTCCGTCGATGATGGTCGCGTTCCGGATGGCCAGCCGCGGCACGCGCGTGCCGCTGGTCACCCCCTGGATGGTCTGGGCGCGCGCGCCGCATGGAAGCAGCGCGGCGCACAGGAGGGCGCCCACGAGGGCGCGGCGGGCGTGTGGAGCGCGCGCCGGCAGCATGCCGGCCGTGCCGAGGAAGGATGCAGTCATCCGGGGGCTCACGGGATCAGGGGACGCGAGGTGGTCGTGACGATGTGCGGCGCACCCGCGAGTGCGGCGTTGATCGCCGCGACGCGCCCCTGCAGGATAGCGTCGAGGCGCGCCTGCGCCTGATCCACCTCGCCACGCAGCTCCTGCATGCGGAGCGTCTCGCCCGCGGTCGGGGGCATCAGTGGCCGCGCAACCATGTTGGTGATCGTCTGCACCTCCTCCCGCAGGCGGGGATACTGGCGGTACCCGAGCCGCGGCAGCGGCCGGACGAGCACCGAGTCGCGGAAGTGTCGCAGCTCGCTGATGGCCGCCGCCACGTTGCCCAGCAGCTGCGGCGTCGCAGCGGGCACCCGGCTCGCGGCCGGCACGGCATTGCCGGCCTCGTCGCGCGTCGATGGGCCGCGCAGCTGTTCCTGCAGGCGGGTGAGCTGCTGATGGACGTTGTTCGTGGTTGCGATGATGCGCATGGTATGCTCGGTCAGCTCCTGCATCCGTGTCGCGGCATCGGCCTGCGCGACCACCTGCGCGGCCGTCATGTCGGAGCGCGGATCCAGCTGGACCTGGACCGGCTTGGAGTATGTCCTGCCACCAACGCTGAGCGTGGCGGTGTAGGTACCGGGGACCACGAACCGACCGCCGGCGAAGGGGGCGAACTCGTTCTCCTCCTGGGCGACGGCCTGCGCGGCGGCGCGAGCCAGCCGCAGGGCGGCGAGCGACGTATCCGCGGGCGTGGAGTCCGCGCCTCCCCCACCGCGCGGCGCGCGCTCCGGCGCGCTGCCGGCCGGCGCGTCCATCTGCAGGTCCCACGCGACCCGGTTCACTCCGGCATCGTCCGCGACTCGGCGCATCCGCCGCACCACCCGTCCCTGCTGGTCGGTGATCGTGAGATTGACCTCGCCCGGAGGACGGGTGCCGAGGTAGTAGGTGATCAGGGCACCCTCGGGAGGGTTCTCTCCGGCCCACTTCTTCTGGCCGAGATTGCCGTCGCGCCGCCACATGTTCCACCGCACCGCCGGCCGGATGTCGAACAGCGTGACGTCGGCGGCGTCGGCGGCGGGTGCCTGCTGGAGGTGCGTGATGTCGTCGAGGATGTAGAGCCCGCGCCCGTGCGTCGCGACCAGCAGGTCATTCTCCCGCGGATGCACCTGGATGTCGCGGACGGGCGTGACCGGGAGGTCGCCGCGCAGGGAGCGCCAGTGCGCGCCGCGGTCCCACGAGGCCCAGACTCCCATCTCGGTGCCCACGTAGAGCAGGTTCCGGTTCTTCGGATCCTCGCGCACCACGTGGACCCAGGCGGCGCTGGCCGGCAGGTCACCCGTGATCCGGCGCCACGTCCGCCCGAAGTCCGTGGTCATGTAGACATACGGGGTGTAGTCGTCGTCCTGATGATGATCGGCGGCGACGTACGCGGTGCCGACGTCGTAGCGCGAGGCCTCGACGGTCGGGATCCACGCATTCGGCTTGAGGCCGGGCACGTTGACGAAGACGTTCGCCCAGGTCCGGCCGCCGTCACGGGTGACCTGCACGTTGCCGTCGTCCGAGCCGGTCCAGATCACGCTGGAGTCGAGCGGCGACGGCGCGATGGTGAGCAGCGTGGAGTGGAACTCCGCCGCGGTGTTGTCGACGACGATCGGGCCGCCGGACGACTGCTGCTTCGCTGGATCGTTGGTGGTGAGATCCGGGGAGATGACCTTCCACGACATGCCGTAGTCGGACGAGCGGAACAGGACGTTGCCGCCGAAGTAGACGATCCCCGGGTTGAGCGGCGAGAGCGCGATCGGGGAGTTCCAGTTGAAGCGGTACTTGTGCGAGATCATCGCATCGCCGACCGACCCGACGCGATTGGGATACGGATAGATCGGCTTCTGCGTACCGGTCCGGGTGTCCGTGACGTTGAGCATGCCACCCTGGGCATCCGAGTAGACGAGCCAGGGCTTGTCGATCACCGGGACGGTGAAGAATCCGTCGCCGGACGACACGGTGAACCAGTCGCTGCGGCGGATCCCCTGCGAGGAGGCCGTGCGGCTGGGGCCGCACCAGTTGCCGTTGTCCTGCAGACCGCCGCACACCATGTACGGGGTCTGCATGTCGTAGTTGATGTGGTAGAACTGCGTGAACGGAAAGGTGTTCACGACCTCGAAGTTCCGCGCCCCGTCGTAGCTCACCTGCCAGCCGCCGTCGGAGCCGCTCAGGATGTAGCGGCCATTGGTGGGGTCGATCCACATCGCCTGATGGTCGCCGTGCACGTCGCGTCCGACCGTCTTGAAGTTCGCGCCGCCGTCTTCCGACAGGTAGAGCGAGCCGGAGAGCGCGAAGAGCCGGTTCGGGTTCTGGGGATCGACCCGGATGTCCGCGTAGTAGAAGGGGCGGAAGTTGATGTTCGGGTCGCGGCTCACCATGCGCCACCGCTCACCCCCGTCGTCGGAGCGCCACAGCTCGCCCTCGGTCTTCGTCTCGGTGATCATGTACACCACGCTCGGATCGCTCGGCGCGACGGCCACGCCGACCCGGTCCATCTCGGTGGTGGGCAGTCCACGGTTGCGGTCCTTTCCGGAGAGCCGCTCCCAGTGCGCGCCGCCGTCGACGGTCTTCCAGAGCGCCGTGTTGCCGCCGCCGGACTCGAGATGCCACGCCTGCCGGCGATAGGTATACATGCCGGCATACACGATGTTCGCGTTCGTCGGATCGGCGGCGATATCGGAGCAGGAGGTGGTGGCGTCGACGTACAGGACCTTCGCCCAGCTCCGGCCGCCGTCGGTGGTCTTGAAGACGCCGCGCTGCTCGGCGGGTCCCCATTCCCGGCCGAGCGCGCACGCGTACACCACGTTCGGGTCGCGCGAGTCGATGACGATGCGGGCGATCTTCTCGGTCTTCTCCAGCCCGATGTGTGTCCAGTGCTCGCCGGCGTCGACCGACTTGTACATGCCGTCGCCGATCGACGCATTGTTGCGCGGGTTCCCCTCGCCACTGCCGACGTAGAGGACGTTCGGGTCGCTCGCCGCGATGGCGATGGCTCCGATGGAGCCGATCTGCTGGCGATCGAAGATCGGCTTGAAGGTGACGCCGCCGTTGACCGTCTTGATGATGCCGCCGTTCGCGCCGGCGACATAGTAGACGTCACGGTTGCCCGGGACTCCGACGACCACGGAGATGCGCCCCGCCTGGGTGGTCGGCCCGACGGATCGCCACGCGATGCTCTTGCGAGCGTCGGTATCCGGGGGCGCGGCGGCGCGCGGCGGCTGCTGGGCGCCGAGGGCACCGGCAGCGGCGGCGAGCGAACAGACTGCGGCGAGCGAACGGGCACGCGACATTCGGTGGTGTCCTCGGGACGGGAGGGAGCACTCGCCGGAGCACCGGCGGAGCGCGGGAGCGACGGGTGTCGGGAGGCGCGCCTGGTCGCTGCGGCCGCCGGAAGGGGAACGGGCGCCCCCGGTCCACGGGGGGAGGGGGCGGCCGGGGTGGCCGAGTCGTCAGGAGTGGTCCGGGCTGGATACCTTATCCAACTTCCGCCCCGTCCGCAACCCGCGAGGGGCGGATCGGGACGATTCGTATATTGTATCCGGAACAGGATGCGGCAGGAGCCGGCGCCGCGGACTGCGGCGCCGGCTCCTGTCGTGATCCGACCGCGAGCGCGCTAGGGAATCATGCCCGCCGAGAGCGGCCCCACGGTGCCCGGCATCGCGCGGTTGTACGCCTGCAGATGCTGCTGCATGAGCGTGGCGAAGTCGCGTTTCGCGCGCGCCAGATCGCGCTCGATCTCCGCGAGCACCTGCATCGAGGCATTGGTGGGGCGATGGTCGGCCCCGCCGGCCACGTCGCCCGCCCCGCCGCCCACTTCGCCCGAGAGCCACACGAGCCGCAGGTACAGCTTGTACGGCTCCACGTAGTACTTGTCGTCGCTGTTCAGGTCGGAGTGCGAGAGGAGCTGGAGCTCGACGTCGAGCATCCGGCGGTCCATCTCGTTGACCGCCGCGAGGGCGGCCGGCGTGCCCGCGCTCGCCACGCGCTGGTCCTCGAGCTGCTTGCGCATCACCTCGATCCGGTTCACGAGATCGACGACCGTGTTGAGATTGTCGCGGATGCGCCGCTGCGCCGCGGTGGAGGCGGCGAGATCGGCGGCCGACGTCTTCAGCTCCGAGGCCCGGACGATCTCCAGCGGCTGCGTCGCCGTGCTCGACCCGGACGTGAGCCGCACCGAGTAATGGCCGGGCAGCGCGACCGGCCCGGTGGTCTGCGGCGCCTGGATGCCCCAGTGCGTCACGCCGCGCGCGTCGCGGGCGAGGAAGCGGGGCTCCTCCCAGATGTGCGGATTGTCCGGCGCCACCGTCCGGAGCAGTGGCCGCTTCGGCGCATCCTCGCGGAGATCCCACACCGCGCGGTTGATGCCGGCGCGCGTCGGCGTCTTGATCGTGCGCACCACCACCCCGGTGGAGTCGAGGATCTCGATCCGGACGGGGGTGGCCGATGCGGCGGCCAGCGAGAAGGTGATCTCCGCCCGCCCGCCACGCAGCTGGCGGTATCCGGGCCGCGGCGCGAACAGGTGCGCCGGCGCTCCGGCCACCACCTCGTCCTTCCGCTCGAGGGCCGTGATGTCCTTCATGATGAACACGCCGCGCCCGTAGGTGGAGACCACCACGTCGTGCCAGCGCTTCGGGACGACGATCCAGGAGACCGGCGCCGCGGGCAGCCCTTCGTTGTACGGCGTCCAGTGCGCGCCGTCATCCATGGAGTAGTAGAACGCATGCCCGGTCCCGGCGAACAGCATCCCGCGCCGGTTGGGATTCTCGGCCATGGACAGGACGTAGTCGAGCGGGTGCGCCGACGGCAGGTCGCCGACCACGGAATGCCAGGACGCACCGTAATCCGTCGTCTTGAACAGGTAGGGCTTCCGGTCATCCATCATGTGCGCGTCCACCACGGCATACGCGGTGGCCGGATCGAAGCGGGACGGCTCGATCTTGCGGATCGTGCCCCACGTCGGAAAGCCGCTGTTGCGGGTGACGTCGGTCCAGGAGGTGCCGCCGTTCCGGGTGTTCCAGATCTTGCCGTCGTTGGTGCCGGCCCAGATCAGCCCGCGCCGGATCTCCGACGGTGCGATGGCGAAGACGACCTCGCCGTAGAACTGGCCGAGGTTGTCCCCGACGATGCCGCCGGACGACACGATGCGCGACGAGTCCTGCGTCGACAGGTCGGGGCTGATGACCTTCCAGCTCTGCCCGGCGTCGCGTGTCGCGAAGATCACCTGGCAGCCGTAGTAGACCGTGTTGTGATCGAAGGGATCGATCGCCAGCGGCGGTGTCCAGTGGCACCGATACTTCGATTCGTTCGGCGGCGAGTCGAGCGTGTGCGCCCATGGGCTGACCGAGCGCGCGAGCTTCGTGCGGTGGTCGTAGCGAGTCACCGTGTTCCCGTAGCAGCTGGCCCACACGATGTTCGTATCGGTCACGTCGGGGAGGGTGAATCCCGACTCGCATCCGCCCAATCCATGATCCCAGACGGAGCTCGTCGACGTCCCGGGGCCGTATCCGCCCTCGACGTCGACGGAATCCCGCACCGTGGTGTCCTTGAGGCCCGCGGCCGCGAGCGCGGTGCGGCGCACCATCGTGATGCTGTCGGCGCGTTCGATCGAATCGCGGCGCGTGCGCCCCGCGGCGCCCGGCCCCGCGTTCGGGTCGCCCTCGGGATAGGTGCTGGGACCGCGCATGGTGCCGTTGTCCTGCCGGTTCGTGTAGATCCAGTAGGGCGTTTCCTGATCGACGGCGACATGATACATCTGGCTGTTCGGCAGCGTCGCGGATTTCCAGTTCTTCCCGTGGTCCAGCGACAGTCGCGCGTCGGCGTCGTTCGTCAGGCCGATGCGGTTCGCGTTCGTGGGATCGTACCAGATGTCGTGGTTGTCGCCGCCCCAGCGCACTTCCTTGAAGACCCGGCCGCCGTCGTTCGAGCGAAAGAAGCTGCTGTTGGCGACGAGCACCTCATCGGCGTTGGCGGGCGAGACGCCGAGCCGGATGTAATACCCCGCGCGGCCGATCAGCGCGCGGGTCCAGTTGGACACGCTCCAGGTGACCCCGCCGTCGTCGGACCGCCAGAGGGAGCCCTGGTTGGGGGTCTGGATGAGCGCGTAGACGCGCCGCGAGTCGCTGGGCGCCACGGCGACGTCGATCTTGCCGACCGGGGAGGCCGGCAGCCCCGGGTGCACGACGTGCGACCACGTCGTCCCCGAGTCGCGCGAGACATAGATGCCGCTCGACGGCCCGCCGGAGTACATGGCGTAGGTGTGCATCTCGACCTGCCACATGCCCGCGAACAGCACCTCGGGATGCTGCGCGTCGATGGACAGCCCCGAGCAGCCCGTGTTGCGGTCCACATGCAGGACGCGGGTCCAGTGGGCGCCGCCATCCGTGGTGCGATAGACGCCGCGCTCCTCCTGGGGGCCCGTGACGCGGCCGAGGGCGCAGACGAACACGATCCGGGGATCGGTCGGGTGCACGATGATGCGGCCGATGCGGCCGGACTCGCGCAGCCCCATGTTGCGCCAGGTGGTCCCGGAGTCGGCGGAGAAGTACACCCCGTCTCCCATGATGTCCGCGTCGCGGATCGTCCACGCCTCGCCCGTGCCGGCCCAGACCTGCGACGGATCGGACTGCGAGATCGCCAGGGCGCCGATGGCCTGCACGGGCTGCTTGTCGAAGACCGGCTGGAAGGTCATGCCGCTGTCCCGGGAGCGGAAGATGCCCCCCGAGGCGTTGCCGAGGTACCAGACCTTGGCGTTGCCCGGGGCGCCGACGATGGCGGAGACGCGGCCGCCGCTGGCGGGGCCCATGAACTGGAAGCGCAGCGGGTTCGGCACGACCGGCCGGGCACGAGCGCTGTCCTGGGCGCCGGCGGCACGAGGGGCGGTCGTGGTCAGGGTGATCGCCAGCGCGAGGGACGCGAGCGCCACAGGGTGCGAGAGGCGTTTCATGGGCGGGAGTGGGGGGGTGGTGGGGGCGGACAGGGAACGACGTTCGGCGCGGGGGACCGCGTCACCGGGTTTCGTCAGGGTGCGACCGCCGACGGAGCCGGGCGCAGCGCGTCGGCGAAGAACCGCGTGAGGTCGGCGCGCAGCTTTCGCATCGACGGGTCATCGATGTACATCATGTGGCCGGCGGTGAAGTGGTCCGTGGAGATGTTCTGCCGCATCGCCGGCGCGATGTTGAGGTGGTTGAGGGTGTACTCCACCGCCCAGTATGGCGTGGCGCCGTCGTAGTAGCCCATCGCGACGAACAGTCGCATGGCGGGATTCTTGGCGAAGGCGCGTTCGAGGCCCGGCGTCACGTCGGGATAGCCCTGCGGCTCCGTGGGATAGCGCCACGGGCCGATGCCGCCGCCGAGGATGTAGTAGACGTCCTCGCTCTGGTAGTTCAGCTCCCGGCGCACGTAGTCGTTGAGCACGGGGGTGAAGGAGTTCCGGATCGACGCGTCGCTCGGGTCGAACGACCCGCGCTCGGCCGCCGGATCCTGCGAGTAGGCGGTGAAGCGTCCGTCGAGCCGGCCCACGACCAGCCGTCGGTCGCGGAGCAGCTCGTGGTCGAATCGCGGCAGGCTGACGCGCAGGTCGTTGTCATCGACGAAGCCGCGTGAGAGGCCGCTCAGCCTCGCCATCTGGGTGATCGCCTGCTGGCGTTCTCCGTCGGAGAGGCGGGCGCCCGCGTGGAGCGCGTGCAGATACGCGCCGTCGGTCCACTGCTCCGCCTGGGCCAGCACGGCCGCGAGCGGCTGGCTCTGGAGGTCGGGAGGCAGACGCTTGTGGTACCAGGCGGTGGCGACGTACGTGGGGAAGTAGCCCATCCAGGCCAGGTCGTTTCCGTGCGCCTGGCGCGATGCCTGGAAGTTGAGGACGGCGGAGAGGAGCACGACTCCGTTGAGGGCGATCCCGTTGTCGGCGAGCCACCCGGAGAGGTGTGCGGCGCGCGTGGTGCCGTAGCTCTCACCGGACACGAACTTCGGGGAGCCCCAGCGCTTGTTGGTCACGAGGAAGAGCCGGATGAACTCCCCCACCGACCTGACGTCCTCGTCGAGCCCCCAGAAGACGCTGCCGAGCTCGGGCCGCGCCGCGCGGCTGTAGCCGGTGCCGACCGGATCCAGGAAGACCAGGTCGGTCTGGTTCAACAGCGTGAAGGGATTGTCCTCGTAGGTGTACGGCGGCGGGGGATTCGTGCCGTCCGGATTGAGGTGCACGCGCTTGGGGCCGTACGCCCCCATGTGCAACCAGACGGTGGCGGACCCGGGGCCGCCGTTGAAGACGAAGGTCAGCGGGCGGGTGGCGGGGTTCGCGGCGTCCCTGCTGTAGTAGACATAGAAGATGTGTCCTTCCGTGACGCCGCTGCGCTCGTTGCGGATCGGCATCAACCCGGTAGTCGCCGTATACCGGAAGGTCTCCCCGCCGACGGTGGCGACGTGGTGCGTCACCACGGGCGGCTTCTCCGGCACCGGGCGGAGGGGCACCGAGTCACGGCGCGCGGCGGAATCGGTCGCGGGGCGTGGCAGGCGGTCGTCTCCGGCCGTCGGCGGGGGCGTCCTCGTCCCGCCCTGCGCCGCGGCGGGAGGGGCGCGGAGGGCGAGGGTCGCGCCCAGGGAAAGGACGAGCGCGAGGATCGGGGGCGCGTGGCGGCGAGCACGACGCATTCGATCGGGCATTGGCATCGGGGCGCGGGGCGGTGGGGCGGTGGGAGCCGGGCCGGGCGGCGGGCCCGACGAGTGGTCGGGTGGATCAAGTATAAAGTATACGCTTATTGACAGCAAAAGCGTTGACTGCTACTTGTAGCACCCATCCGCCCGTCCCTCCACCCCACCTTCGGAGACGCATGCCCCCTCGGGTCTTCTCGACGACCATCCGGCGAGCACTGCCTCGACTCGGCAGTGCCCTGGCCCTGCTGCTCGTGCCGTGCCTCCACCTCGCCGCACAGGGCGCCACCGGGACGGTCGACGGCACCGTGCTGGACGCCGGCTCCGGCCGCCAGCTACCGAACGCCCAGATCGCCGTGACCGGGGGCCGCCTGGGCGCCCAGACGAACACGCGCGGCGAATACCGCATCATCGGCGTTCCCGCCGGCCCCGTCTCGCTCACCGCCCGCCTGATCGGCTACGCCCCCGTCACCAAGCGGGTCACCGTCTCCGCCGGCCAGACGATCCGCGCCGACTTCTCGCTCGCCCAGTCGGCCGTCACCCTGGGTGACGTCGTCGTCACCGGCACCGGCGGCGCCACGGAAGAGAAGAAGCTCGGCAACACCGTCGCGAAGATCAGCATGGAGGATCTCCGGCTCGCGCCGGTGACCAAGGCGGACGAAGTGCTGCAGGGGCGGATCCCCGGCGTGAGCGTCCTGCCGACCGGTGGCGCCACCGGCCAGGGCGCGCGCATCCGCATCCGCGGCAGCGCATCCCTCTCCCAGTCGAACAACCCGATCGTCTACATCGACGGGGTACGCGCCGACAACGGCGGCGGGTTCGGGAACACCTCCGCCGCCACGCCGTCGCGACTCAACGACATCGACCCGGAGTCCATCGAGCGCATCGAAGTCCTCAAGGGCGCCGCCGCGGCGACGCTCTACGGCACCGAAGCCTCCAACGGCGTCATCCAGGTCTTCACGAAGAAGGGCTCCGCCGGCGCGCCGCGCTGGACGGCCACGATCGAGCGCTCGGCGTCGAGCTATCCCACCGACCGCCTTCGCCCGAATGCCGGATACGCCGGCTGCCACCTGCTCAACAACGTGCTGACCAACTGCTCGGTCGCCGCGGCGCAGGGACAGGCGGACTCGCTCAGCGCGCTGTACGGCACCACGATCACGCCCTACCAGCCGTTCGAGCAGAACTTCCTCCCGCAGCTGTTCGGGACCGGATACGGAAACGTGATGAGCGCCGCACTGAGCGGCGGGGCGGGCAACATCACGTACTACACGTCGGGCCGGTACGCGTACGAGGACGGGCCCTTCTCGGCCCGCACCTTCAACGGCAACACCAAGGACCAGGACCGGAAGCTCCAGAGCACCCTGAATGTGGAGCTCTTCCCGCGCGACAACCTGCACTTCGGCATCCGCTCCTTCTACGCCGACACGCACAACGAAGGCATCTCCGGCAACAACAACATCTACTCGCCGAACGCCCTGGCGCTGTACGCCAAGCCGGAGCGCGCCTACTGCAACGACAACGGCGGCGTGCGGCACACGCTCGACAACTTCGCCGGTCCCGGCCGCTGCGCGCGCAGTGGCAACGCCTTCGGCAACACCTCCTTCGCGACGGTCGCCGAGGCGCTCCAGCAGTCCATCTACCAGGACGAGACGCACTACAACGCGGCGCTGAGCGGCCATTACGCCCCGTTCACCGACATCATGTTCGACGCGATCGTCGGGGTGGACAACACCACCGCGCGCAGCATCAGCTTTCTTCCCTTCGGCAACGCGATCGACAACTTCACCGCCAACGCCCCGGATGGCTCGCGCGGGCTCGACGTGACGACCTTCCAGAACATCACCTTCGACCTGAAGACGAACTGGAACCGTGCCTTCGGGTCGCGGTGGACCTCCGGGCTCGTGGTTGGCGCCCAGGGCTTCATCACCGATTCCAAGTCGCAGGGCGGATCGAACCAGAACTTCCCCGGCCCCGGACTCGAGGTCGTGGGCGCGGGCAACCAGCCGTCGGTGTACGAGTCCATCGTGAAGGTGGTCAACGCCGGCTACTTCGCGCAGGAGCAGGTCGGGCTCGACAACTGGATCTTCGTCACGGGCGGGGCGCGCTACGACTTCAACAGCGCCTTCGGCCAGTCCGCCGGTGGCGTGGTCTATCCCAAGGCGTCGATCTCGATCGTGCCGAGCGACCGGCCGAACTGGAATTCGTCGCTCGTCTCGTCGCTTCGCCTGCGCGCCGCCATCGGCTCCTCGGGCCGCCAGCCCGGCGCCTTCGACAAGTTCACGACCTACCGCCCGCTTCCGTCGCAGCTCGGCGGAGGGCTCTTCCCGTCCAACCTCGGCAACCAGGATCTGCGCCCGGAAGTCTCCACCGAGACGGAGCTCGGCGTGGAGGCGGGCCTGTTCAAGGACCGGATCAGCACCTCGGTCAGCTACTGGAACCGCCGCGTGACCGACGCGCTCATCAACAAGCAGTTCCCGATCTCGGGCGGATTCACCGCCACGCAGCTCGCGAACGTGGGCCGCGTGGATGCCCATGGCGTGGAGCTCAGCCTCCAGAGCTTCGTCGTCAACCGCAAGAACAGCTCGCTCGACGTCTTCGCGAACGGATCCTACATCTTCCAGAACGTCACGAGCCTGGGCGGCGCGCCGCCGCTCAAGGCGGGGGGCAGCTACATCCGCTATCGCAACTTCATCAAGGAAGGCTACGCGCCGGGCGCCACGTTCGGGGCGAAGCTGGTGGGATCCTGCGGCCAGTACTCGGCCGCGCAGGCGGCGGCGCTCCGGGCCAACAAGGCCTATCCCATGTGCTCGAACTCCGGCGAGCTGCCGTACGACCTGAACAAGGACGGGAAGCTGGATACCATGGCCGACGTGCTGGCCTATTTCCAGACGCACGGGTCCACCGACCCCGCGCTCCTCGCCCCGCTCCGCGTGGACGAGGACCTCAATGGCGACTTCCTCGATCATTTCACCGGCAAACCCACGCCCGACTGGCAGGGCGGGTTCGGCGGCAAGTGGCGCTTCCATTCGTTCCAGCTCGGTACGCTCTTCGAGTACAAGCGGGGCAACTACATGATCCAGGATCTGACGGACGCGTTCCGCCAGTCCAGCCCGAGCATCGGCCGCAACACGCGCGAGGCCGCCGAGGTGGAGGCGCTGCTCCTGAATCCCGCCAGCACGCCCGAGCAGCGCACCGACGCCGCCGCGCGGTGGCTCTCGCTCGTCGCGCTGTCGCCGTACGATGGCATCGTCAACCAGATGAGCTCCGGTGACTTCGTGCGCTGGCGCGAGCTGAGCCTCACGTACAACGCGTCGCCGAGCATTGCGCAGCGCGTCGGCGCCCGCGACATGTCGATCACCCTGGCCGCGCGCAACCTGAAGCTCTGGACGGGATACATGGGGGTCGACCCCGAGGTCAACCAGCAGGGCGTCACGAACTCCGTCGGCCTCAGCAACCAGGCAGCGCTCGATGCGAACTTCGTCGACGGCGTCGACGCCTACACGCTGCCCCTGCAGCGCCGATTCTCGATCAACGTCAAACTCGGGTTCTAGCTCGCTTCCCGGTACTCGCATCGGCCTTCGAGCCAGACAGGAGAACAACAGCATGATGACGACGTTCCATGCAGTCCGCGGTCGCGCCCTTCCCGCACTGGCGCTGCTCGCCTTCGCGGCGGGCTGCGGCCTGCTCGACGTATCCAATCCGAACAACGTGAACTCCACGGCGCTCGACAACCCGAGCGCCGCGGCGGCCGAGGTCAACGGCGAGGTGGCCGCGCTGACCCGCGCCCTCGAGCAGGTCGTTGGCCACATCGAGATCGCGAGCGACAACATCCAGTGGACCGGGTCGCTCGACGGCATCAACGACCTGAACAAGGGCAACGTCCGCAATCCCTACAACGAGTTCACGGAGAACTCGGCGTTCGGCATGACGCCCGCCCGCTTCATGGCCAACCAGACGGTCCAGAAGCTGTCGGCGTTCCAGAGCGCCGGCACGCTCAAGGATCCGAAGCAGCTCGCGCTCGCGAACCTGTACGACGCGATCACCTACGTGTACATCGCCAACAACTGGGATGATTTCGTCATCGCGACCGCGAACGGGGTGGCGGGTGCGAACATCGGACCGGCGCAGATGGTCACGTTGTACGACTCCGCCGCGGCGGCCCTGGCGCGCGCCCTCCCGATCGCGGTGAGCGTGGGGGACAAGACGCTCCAGGGGCAGATCTACGCCTGGCAGGCGCGGACGGCCTTCGACCGGGAGGTCTGGAAGAAGCTCAACCCCTCCGGCGTCGTGGACCCCGCCAACGCGCTGGTGAGCAGCCCCACCGCGGCGGCCGCGGCGCAGAACGCGCTGACGGCGCTGGGCAGTGGCGACTACAAGATGCAGCTCACCCTGCCGACCACGGCGCTGGCGTTCGGCAACTGCTCGTTCGCCGGCTGCTTCAACTCGCGTCGCGAGATCGGCTTCGCCCCGGCGGTCGCCAGCTACAACGCGACCACGAAGGTGCTGACGGTCGCGCTCAAGGACCCGATCGACAACGTCCCCGACCCCGTGATCGCGATGTGGGCCACGGAGTTCATCAACGGGGTCAGCCTCTCGCCGATCAACCTCACCGGATCGCGCGACATGCTGCTCATTCTCGCCGAGAACGCGCTGGCCAACAGCGATGTGGCCGGGTTCACGACGAACATCAACAAGATTCGCGCGTTCAACGGCCTCACGCCGTACAGCGGGCAGGTCAACGCGCGGCAGCTCCTGATCCACGAGCGTCGGGTGAACCTCTACCTGCAGGCACGCCGGCTGACGGACATGTACCGGTTCGGCATCAAGTCGCCGTACTGGACGGCGGACTCCAACGCGTACACCTGCGCGGGATCCTACCTGCCGATCACCATCACCGAGCGTCAGACCAATCCG
>JAQBPZ010000402.1 GCA_028287225.1 Gemmatimonadota bacterium | reverse complement strand
GCCGGACGGCTGCTGGCCAACCTCGATGGCCTCGACTGGTCGGAGAGCACGAAGGCGGCGCAGCGGAACTGGATCGGCAAGAGCGAGGGGGCCGAGGTGGTGTTCGAGGTGCGCGACGTGGCGGTGGACGGCGCGGCGCCGCGCGTGGCGGTGTTCACCACGCGGCCCGACACCATCTACGGGGCGACGTACCTCGTGCTGGCGCCGGAGCATCCGCTCGTCGCGCAGGTGGCCACGGCGGGGCAGCGCGCCGAGGTGGACGCGTACGTGGGGCGTGCGGCGAAGCAGGACCTGGTGAGCCGCAAGACGACGAAGGAGAAGAGCGGCGTGTTCACGGGGGCGTATGCCACCAACCCGGCGACGGGCCGCGCGATCCCGATCTGGATCGCGGACTACGTGCTGATGGAGTACGGCACCGGCGCAATCATGGCGGTGCCGGGCCACGACGAGCGCGATCACGAGTTCGCGCGGCTGTACGGGCTGGAGATCGTCCAGGTCGTGGCCCCGAAGGGCGACGCCCCCGTGGACGTGCAGGCGGCGGCGTACACCGACGCGGATGGGTGCCACATCGTGAACTCCGGCCGCTTCGACGGCCTCTCGGTGCCGGAGGCGAAGGCGGCGATCGTGGGCGAGCTGGCGGCGAGGCATGCGGCCACGCCGGTGGTGAACTACCGCCTGCACGACTGGTGCATCTCGCGGCAGCGCTACTGGGGCCCGCCGATTCCGATCGTCTACTGCGACGCCTGCGGCACCGTGCCCGTGCCGGAATCACAGCTGCCCGTGCTGCTGCCGGAGATCGAGGACTTCCGTCCCGACGACTCGGGAGTGAGCCCGCTCGCGCGCCACGAGGAGTGGTATCACACGCGGTGCCCGCAGTGCGATGGACCCGCACGCCGCGAGACCGACGTGAGCGACACCTTCCTGGACAGCGCCTGGTACTTCCTGCGCTACCCGAGCTCGGATCGCGACGACGTGCCCTTCGACGCGGCGCTCACGCGCAAGTGGCTGCCGGTGAACAGCTACATCGGCGGCAACGAGCATGCGGTGCTGCACCTGCTCTACTCGCGCTTCGTCACGATGGTGCTCAAGGATGCCGGGCACATCGAGTTCGAGGAGCCGTTCACGCGCTTCCGCGCGCACGGGATGATCGTGCGCGAGGGGGCGAAGATGTCGAAGAGCAAGGGGAACGTGGTGAACCCCGACCAGTACATCGACGAGTGGGGCGCCGACGCCTTCCGCACCTACCTCATGTTCCTCGGCCCCTTCGAGGAGGGGGGCGACTTCCGGGACAAGGGGATCTCGGGGGTGCGGCGCTTCCTGGACCGCCTGTGGAAGTCGGTGCACGAGGCGGACCGCGGGGCGCAGGGCGATGCCGACGTGGAGCGGAAGCTTCACCAGACGATCCGGAAGGTCGGTGAGGACATCGCGCGCCTCAGCTACAACACGGCGATCGCGGCGATGATGGAATACATGAACACGATGCGCACCGGCGAGCGCACGCCGCACCTCGCGGAAGTGCGGCCGCTGGTGCAGCTCGTGAGCCCGTTCGCGCCGCACATCGCCGAGGAGCTGTGGTCGGTGATGGGCGAGACGGGCAGCGTGTTCGACGCCGGGTGGCCGTCGTACGACGCGGCGCTCATCGTGGAGGCCACGGTGACGATGGCGGTGCAGGTGCTCGGCAAGACGCGCGGCACGATCACCGTGAGCAAGACGGCGACGCAGGACGAGGCGATGGCCGCGGCGATGGCGGACGCGGGGATCGCGAAGTTCATCACGGGCCCGGCGAAGCGGGTGATCTTCGTGCCGGGGCGGATGCTGAATGTCATTCCTGCCTGAATGAGCTACAGCTTGAACTGCGTTTGCGGTTGGCGGTGAGCGGTGAGCGGTAGAAGCGTCCCGAGGCCTGACCGCTCACTGCGAACCGCTCACGCCGTTCAGAACCGGATCCCCACCGTCAGCGGGATCGTCAGCACCGGGCGCCCGTCGGCGAACATCACGTGCAGCCGCGCTTCGCCCGTGGCGGAGAAGCCGGTGAGCGGGATCTCGATGCCGCCGCCGGCGTTCACGCCGGGCCGCGTGCCGAGATCGGTGCCGTGGTACACGGCGATGCCGCCGGTGAAGAAGGTGTTCGATGCCGTCGTCGGCTGGAACGACTTGACGACGATCGTCGCGCCGAGCGAGGTGAGGTTGACGTCGCTCCCCACGGTGCGGCCCGACTTGAGCGCGAAGCGCTGGTAGAGCAGCTCGCCGCGCAGGGCGTAGGGCTGTCCGGCCACGGCGTACTCCACGAGCCCGCCGAGCGTGTAGCCGGCGGCGTGGTCGTCGGCGAGGCGGCCGACGGGGAGGGCGATACCCGCGGTGACGCCGAAGATGGGGACATACATCGGCGAGATGGTGCCGGGCTGGCCGGCGGGGGGCGCGGACTGCGCGGCGGCCGAGCTTGCGAGCGCGGCGCCGAATGCGAGGGCGAGGGCAAGTGTCTTCATGCGCGAAGAATATCCAGGCGCGTGCGCAAAATGAATCCTCGCGCCGTTCTCGTATGGGCGGGGCAACGGCTTCGACGCAGAGGTCGCCGAGGGGACCGTGAGGACGCACAGGAGGGCAACAACGTTGGAAGCGGTCCTCCGTGTCCTCTGTGTCCTCTGTGGTAAAAACGCTCTTGCAACGGCGTTTTGCCACAGAGGGCGCAGAGGGCAGAGAGAGGAACGACCGAGCGGCCGTCCTCTGCGTCCTCTCTTTATCCGCTGCGCCCTCTGCGTTGAAGCTGTTGACGACGCGCGCCCGGCGACGAGCGCGGTACTACAGCAGCGCGCCGATCCAGTCGCCCACGAAGTAGCCGACGACCGCGACGCCGAGGCCGACGACGAACATGTCGATGCCCGAGCGGAAGACGCTGCGGCCCGTGAAGACGCTGCGCGCCGCGCCGACGACCCAGTGCGAGAACATCGAGACGGCGAACGACACGATGACGGCGGTGGGGCCGCTCAGGAAGAAGAACGGGAGCACCGGGATGAGGGCGCCCACGGCGGTCGCGAGGCCGGTGATCCACGCCTCGCGCAGCGGTGACGTGTCGCTCTCGCTGATGCCGAGCTCCTCCTGCACCTGCTCCGCGAGCATCTTCTCCGGGTCGGCCATCACCTGCGTGGCGATGCGGAACGCCGAGTCGCGATCCATCCCCTTCGCCTCGTAGATGAGCGCCAGCTCGTCGCGCTCGATCTCGGGCATCAGGGCGATCTCGTCGCGCTCCATCGCGATCTCGTGCGCGTACACCTCCCGCTCGCTCTGCGCGGCCAGGTAGCCGCTCGAGCCCATGGAGAGCGCGTCCGCGATGAGGCCCGCGACGCCGGCGACGATCACGTGGTGATACTGCGCCCCGCCAACGCTGCTCGCGCCGAGCACGCCCGCCACCAGGCCGAAGTTGGCGGTGAGGCCGTCGTTGAACCCGTACACGACGTTGCGCAGGAAGCCGCCCGCGCCGGTCCGGTGCCATGGCTCGCCGGTGCGTCCCGCGACGCCGTTCAGCGTCATCGCGTGCTCCGCCGATTCCTTCGCGAGCAGCAGCGCCTCATCGTGGCCGGCGACCCCGCGCTGCGTGGTGCGATGCATGTCGAGGTACGCCTTCACCTCGCGTCCCTCCTCGGCGAGGAGCATCGGCAGGAGGAAGCCGGGGCCGAACCGCCGCCCCAGGAAGGCGAGGAGCCGCGTGCGCGCGGTGGGGCGGTGCGCAGGCACGCGTCGCCCGTGATGTGCGAGCAGTCCCGCCCACACCTCCACGTGCCGGTCCTCCACCTCCGCCAGGCGCCGGTAGATGTCCGACTTCGACGCATCGGACTCGGCGCCCGCCAGAAGGCGGTACAGGTAGGCGGCGTCGGCCTCGTCCTGCCAGTGATGGACGAACGAGTCGAGATCCGGCGTGGTCGGGTGCCCGGCGGGCGGTGAGGTGATGGCCATGGGTGAAATATGACGAGGGATTCGGGATTCGGGATCAGGGATCAGTCGGATTAGGGATTAGGGATCAGGAACTGCGTGCGCCGCTCGCGATGCGTCCCCGCGCAGTTCCCAATCCCCAATCCCTAATCCTGACCCCGAATCCCTCGTTTCCTCTCCAGTCCGCCAGGTAAACCCTGCGCCGAACCCTCGTGTCAGATGGGGTAACCGTCCCACAGCATCCGAGGAACCACACCATGCGTCTCACAGCCCTGTTCTCGGTCGCCGCCACGAGTGCGGCCCTGCTTCCCGCCGTCGCGCAGGACCGCGCTCCGCAGACCCGCGCTCCGCAGGCGCGCGTCTTCACGCTCGACAACGACCGGCCCGCGGAGCATCGCGCGGCGCTCGGCGTCGCCACCACGTCCACCGGGTCGCTCCGCGACACGCTGGGCCTCCTGATCTCCTCCGTCACCCGGGGAAGCCCCGCGGAACGGGCCGGCTTGGAGGAGGGCAACCGCATCGCTGCCATCAACGGGGTGAGCCTGCGCGCCAACGCGGCCGACATCGAGGACAGCGAGCTCTCCGGCACGCTGAGCCGCCGGCTGGTCCGCGAGCTGGCGAAGGCGAAGCCGGGCGACGAGGTGGAGCTGCGCGTCTACCGCGACGGGCGCACGACCGCGATGCGGGTCCGCACCGCCGATTCCGACTCGCTCTTCCGCCGTCGCGACCCCGTGACCCTCACACGCGCCAGCATGGATGACCGGCCGGCGCTCGGCCTCAGCGTCACGAGCACCGGAAACCGGCGCGACACGCTGGGCGTCTTCGTGACCCGGGTGTCCGATTCGACGCCGGCCGCCCGCGCGGGGATCGAGGAGGGCAACCGCATCGCGGCGATCAACGGGGTCAGCCTTCGCGTGTCGAAGGAGGACGCCGGCGACCGCTACGTCGGCGGCATCAAGGCGCAGCGCTTCCAGCGCGAGAACGCCCAGCTCACGCCGGGCAGCGAGGTGACGCTCCGCGTGTACGCGAACGGCCAGTTCCGCGACGTCCGGATGAAGGTGGCGCGCGCCGGCGACCTGCCGCGCGACCGGAGCCGCATGATCACGATCGGCGGGAATGGATTCGACGGGCTCGGCGGGTTCGGCCCGGCGGCGCCCTTCCCGCCGCTGCGCATCGACGGCCCGCAGCGGGTCCGCGTGCTGCCGCGCGGCGCCGTGCCCCCGTCGGGCTCCTTCCGGGTCGAGACGGGCCCCGAGCTTCGCCGCCAGATGGACGAGCTGCGCAGGGAGCTGGAGCTCATGGGGCCGGAGCTCGAGAGCATCGGGCCCGCGCTGGAGCGTCTGCGCCCGGAGCTCGATCGCATCCGCACCGAGGTGCCGCGCGCGATGCGTGCGGCACGCGAGGCGGCCCAGGTGATGTGAAAAAGAGGAACGAGGAACGAGGAACGGGTAAGAGGAGCATCCCGGGCGGCGGTGTCACCCCGCAGCCGCAGGCTGTCGGGGCATCGCGTCCCGTGCTGGGAGCCTGGCCCAAAGCACGGGACGGTGACCCCGACACTCGCTCGTTGCACTCGCTCCTGCGGAGTGACAGACGCCCGGGACGCCGCAGTGCCAGTTACTCGTTACTCGTTACTCAGTTGCCGTTCAGAACTCGATCTGCGCGCCCAGCTCCACCACGCGGTTCGGCGGGATCTGGAAGAACTCCGTGGCGGAGCGGGCGTTGCGGGACATCAGCGCGAAGAGGGCTTTCCGCCACCGGGACATCTTCGCCTCGCCGGTGAGCACCAGGCGCTCGCGGCCCAGGTAGTACGAAGTGTCCATGGGTGGGATCGCCACGCCGCCGCGCGCGGCGGCGAGGGCGAGCGCCTCGGGGATGTTGGGCGACTGCATGAAGCCGTAGTTGGCCACGATGCGGAAGAAGCCCTGTCCCATGGGCTGCATGCTGAGCTGGTGGTCGCCCGCCACCTCGGGGATGCCGCGCGTCTGCACGCTGAGCAGCACCACCGTCTGATGCAGCACCTTGTTGTGCTTCAGGTGATGCAGCAGCACCACGGGGACGCCGTCGGAGTTGGACGTCATGAACACCGCCGTGCCGCGCACACGCACCGGCGGGTTCCGCTCGATGCTCGTGAGGAAGGTGTCGAGCGGCATGGCGTTGCGCTCCTGGATCTCGCCGAGCTGCAGGCGCCCGCGCTTCCAGGTGCTCATCAGCACGTACACCGCGACGGCCATCGCGAGCGGCACCCAGCCGCCGTGCTCGATCTTCACGACGTTCGCGATGAGGAACGAGAGGTCGATGAGCAGGAAGCACGCGAGCAGGATGCCGACGTGCAGCCTGGACCAGTTCCAGCGCGAGCGTGCCACGACGGCGAAGAGCAGCGAGGTGATGGCCATGGTGCCCGTCACGGCGATGCCGTACGCCGCGCTGAGCGCGCTGGAGTTCTTGAACGCGATCACGAGGATCAGGCACCCGACCATCAGTGCGTTGTTCACCTCGGGGATGTAGATCTGCCCCGCCTCCACCTTGGAGGTGTGCACGATCTGCATGCGCGGCGAGTAGCCGAGCTGCACACTCTGCTGCGTGAGCGAGAAGGCCCCGGAGATGAGCGCCTGCGAGGCCACCACGGCCGCGGCGGTGGCGATGATCAGGAGAGGCCACTGGACGGCGGCCGGCGCCAGCAGGTAGAACGGGTTGCTCGCGGCCGCCGGCTCGCGCAGCAGCAGCGCACCCTGCCCGAAGTAGTTGAGGAGCAGCGCCGGGAGCGCGATGCAGAACCACGCCAGCCGGATGGGTCGTTTGCCGAAGTGCCCCATGTCCGCGTACAGTGCCTCGCCGCCGGTGACGCACAGCACCACCGCGCCCAGGGTGAGGAAGCCGGGAAGCCCGTTGTGGAAGAAGAACACGACGCCGTGCCACGGGTTGAGCGCGTAGAGCACGGCGGGATTGGCGACGATGGACCGGACGCCGAGCACCGCGATGGTCACGAACCAGATGAGCATCGTGGGCCCGAAGGCGGTGCCCACCCGCGTCGTGCCGTAGCGCTGCACCATGAACAGCCCGAACAGGATGACCATCGTGATCGGGACCACGGCATGCGCGAGTGCGGGGGCGGAGACCTTGAG
>JAQBPZ010000295.1 GCA_028287225.1 Gemmatimonadota bacterium | reverse complement strand
GCCTCGTGCCACACTAGCACCGCATCTCGCATACTCGCTCGCCGCGGTAAACGGCGAGCGGTTCGTTCAGCCGCCGCTGCCGGACCAGCCGCTGCGGCCGGTGGTATCGGGCGCGGGGGCGGAAAGGTCCGCATTCGCCGAGCTGGCACCCGTGCGCTGGGACTGCGGCGCGGTCGGGCTCGAGCTGCAGGCCGTGAGAATCAGGGAGGCAACCGCGACGATCGTGAGGGACAGATGGCGACGAGACATTGGCGATTACCGGTATGGGAGAGGGTTCGTGGCGAACCATGTTCCGAACGTAGGGTCGCGGTGGCTCGCGTAAACCGGCATTTTGTGACAAAAAGCCGGGTTTTTGCGACACCTCCCGTACCCGCCGGAATTGCACGTCCTCGCGCTACTGCCTCGTAACCTTCTCGCCCACCTGCGGCTCGTGCTCGGGGAGCATCATTCCCTCGACGCGGCCACGGACTCGGCGGAGCTGTTCCGGATGCTGCGCTCGGCGGAGGTGGACCTGCTGATCGTGGATCCGGCGATGCGCGACGGCGGCTTCGCCGACGACATCGAGGACATCATCGCCCGGAACCGGGCGATGCCGGTGGTGGTGTACACGACGCTCGCGCCCACGGCGATGCGCCTGGTGGTGCGGCTGGGACGGCTCGGGGTGCAGCATGTGGTGCTGAACCGCTTCGACGACGAGCCGCGTCGGTTTCTGGACCTGATCGAGCGGGTGCCGGCGCAGCCGCTGGCGGAGTTGATGTTGCAGGCGCTGGCCGAGCCGCTGCGATCGCTGCCGATCGTGGTGGCGCGGGCCATCGAGCAGTTGTTTCGCTCCTCGGCGCGCGTGCGCGGCACGCAGGAGCTGGCGAAGATGGCGGGGATGGTGCCACGGACGCTCTACCGGCAGCTCGCCCCCACGGGGCTGCAGCCGCGGCACCTGATCATCTGCGCGCGGCTCATGCGCGCGTACGTGCTGCTGCGGGGGCCGGAGCCGAGGTTGAAGGAGATCGCGCTCAAGCTCGGCTACGCCGATCCGAGCGGGATGAGCGAGCAGCTGCGGGAATGGACGGGGGTTGCGCCGAAGGAGATCCGGCGCGCCATGGACGCGGAGCAGTTCGTGCGACTGCTCGCCGATCACCTTCGGCGGGCGCAGCCGGATGACGAGGAGCTGGCGACACCAGCGCAGAGATGACGCCGCGACGCCGCGGAGGAGAGCAGGGATTCGCCATGACCAACACCGAGGACGGGATGCATCCAGAGCGAGTGCGCGTGCTGGTCGTCGACGACGAGCCGGCGATCTGCCGGGCGTTGACGACGGCGCTGGATCGCGCGGGCTATTCCGCCATCGCCGCGCAATCGGGCGACAGCGCGCTGGCGCGCCTGGCGGCCGAGCATGTGGACGTCCTGCTCATCGACCTGCGGATTCCGGACACGCGCGGCGACGTCGTGTTCGAGCTCGCGGCGGCGTCGCATCCGCACCTGCGCCAGCAGACGGTCTTCATGACCGGCGACCTGTCCGAGCGCGCGCAGAAGCTGATCGCGTCGTGCAAGTGCCCGATGCTTCGCAAGCCGTTCGAGCTGAAGGAGATGATCGCCGTGGTCGGCTCGCGCGCGCCGCGGCAGTCGCGCGATGCGCGGGGACAGAGCGCGTGAAGGCGAAGGGCGGTCAGCGGATCCGCTGACCGCCCTTCCTCACAGCTTCCACCCCTTCAGCTTGGCGATCGTCTCCTCGAGCGCCACACGCTCCTCGGTGCGGCTGGCCTCGGCCCACAGGCCTTCGTAGGTGCGCACCGCGAGGTCGAGCGCGAGGGGATCGTGTTCCGCGCCGGCGAGGCTCGCCGCGTTGTCGGCGAGCGCGGCCCGCGCGAGCTGGTCGGCGGGAAACTGGGTGGCCACCTGCTGCCAGCGATCCACGCGCGCGCGCGGATCGGGCTCGGCAAGGGCCCACAGGTGCCACGCGCCGCGATTCATGGCGTCGGCGGCGATGGCGCGCGTGGCCAGGGCGCCGACCACGTCCGAGCCGCGACCGGTGAGCCAGTACGCGTTGGCCAGCACGACCATCGCCTGCGCATCGTGCGGGCGGACGGTGACGACGCGCTCGTACACCGGAATCACGACCTCGGGAAGGTCGCGGTACGGCGCGGTGGCAGCGAGGAGGGAATCGGGATCGGCGGCAATCGTCAGCGCCTTCATGCGGTCGATCAATGCGCCGACGTCGCCCTGCTGTCGATATTCTTGCACGGCCGCCGCAAGCGCGGCGGCCGGATCAGGGGTCGAGGAGATCATGAGCGAAAACTACTCGGAAGGGACGGGCGAGGCAGTGGGAACGGATGCCACCGTGCGCGACGCGGAATGGCGTGCCCTGCTCGTTCGCCTGCTGCCCGGCGTGGACGTGGACCTCCTGCTGCGCGCGCTGCGCGACGAACAGGCGCGCGCGGCGACTCCGGAGGCCAGGGAGGCCATGACCGCGCGACTTCGCGAGTCGGACCTGTCGCCGGCCGAGCGCGAGCTGTATCGCGTGCGGATGGCCCTGGCGCTGGGGTCGTCGGCGCGGATGCTCCAGCACTCCATCAACAACCCGCTCGGCGCGCTCATGGCGGAGGCGCAGCTGCTGGAGCTGGAGCCGCTGGCCGACGAGCACCACGTGGCGGCGGGGCGCATCGTGGAGCTCGCGCGGCGCATCGCGGGGGTGGTGCGGGGGCTGGACGCCGGCCAGGGATCGCAGGGATGAGGGGACCCGGTCCGGCCGGATGCGGCGGGGAGCGGCGGGGAGCGGCCGTGCTCGCACCGGATGCACGGCCGAGTGCTCCGGCCGGCCTGACCCTGCTGGCGTCGATGCATCGGGCCGGCTCCACGCGAGGCCGCGACGCGCGCTGAGGCCGGCGGGCGGGCGGCGGTGCGGGGTCATGCGGGGGTCGGTGGGGCGGTCGCCTGGCGGGCACGAAGTTCGCACCCCGGGGGCGGCGGTGGGTTGCGCGAATCGCGCGCGTTGGCGATACTCGTTCGTCCGGCGGTCCGACCGCGTGTCGCGTCCGACTCGTCGAGCAGCGTTGCGTGGCACTCCCGTGACCCGCCATGTGGCGGGCGCACGAGGCGAGAACGTCGCCACGCCCTTGCAGGACCATCGCCCGGCCCCGCGTGAGGGATCCGCGCCGGCGGACGATCGAGGCACAGCACCGAGTCGCGTCGCACAACTGTCATGGCGTTCCATCCGCGCGGCACGACCGCGCGACCGGCACGCATGCGGTCCGCTCACTGGCGGACGACGCGACCAGTTCCTTGGCACCATCACACGTCCGCGGGCACGCCATGCGTGCGACCGCGATAGCTCACCCTGACCGACATCGCTGCATGAACGAACGCCGGCGTCCTCCTCGCCGCGGCCGCGGTACCCGCCCGTCCAACCGCTCCGCCGCCGAGCAGGCCGGGGAAGACAATCCGTACCGCGATGCGCCCGGCGAGGGCATGAGCGGTGAATCCACGACGGCCACCGAGAGCGCCCAGGGCGCTCCGGAGCGCACGTCGCCCCCTGAGGCCCCGGCGCCGTCCGGGGGGCTCGAGGCACAGCCTCCGGCCGCGGCGCCCCTCGCGCGTCCCGATGGCGCGCCCGGCGGCAACG
>JAQBPZ010000282.1 GCA_028287225.1 Gemmatimonadota bacterium | reverse complement strand
GATGACAGGCCTCCCAGATGCGTCCCGGGCAGTTCCTAATCCCTAATCCCTAATCCCTGACTGATCCCTAATCCGTCTCTCCCCTCCCGCTTGCCTCGCGCTGCGCCATCCGGTGATCATTCGGCTCACCCGAAGCCGACCCGCATGCGTTGCCTGAACCGTCTTGCCCAGCTCGCGCTGTTCGTCGTGGTCCCCATCGCCGCGTGCGCCCAGTCCGCGACGCGCGCGGAGGCGCCGCCCCCGGTGATGCGCGAGTTCCGCGCGGTCTGGGTCGCGAGCGTCGGCAACCTGGACTGGCCCTCGCGGCGCGGGCTCTCCAGCGCGCAGCAGCAGGCGGAGCTCGTCGCCATCCTGGACAAGCTCGTCGCGCTGCGCATGAACGCGATGGTGCTCCAGGTCCGTCCGGCGAGCGATGCGCTCTACGCCTCGACGATCGAGCCGTGGTCCGACTTCCTCACCGGCGAGATGGGACGCGCGCCCGACCCGTACTACGATCCGCTCTCGTTCGCCGTGGCCGAGGCGCACAAGCGGGGGATCGAGCTGCACGTGTGGATCAACCCGTACCGGGCGAAGGATCCCTCGACGCCGCGCGTGTCCGCCAACCACATCAGCCGCACGCGCCCCGAGCTGGTCCGCAAGTACGGCTCGTTCCTGTGGCTGGATCCGGGCGATCCCGCCGTGCGCAACCTGACCACGCGCGTGGTGCTGGACCTCGTGCGCCGCTACGACATCGATGCGGTGCACATGGACGACTACTTCTATCCGTACAAGGAGACCCGCAACGGCCGCGAGCTGGACTTCCCCGACGACGCGACCTACGCGCGCTATCGGCGCGAGGGCGGGACGCTGGCGCGCAACGACTGGCGCCGCGAGAACGTCAATCAGCTGGTGAAGGGACTGTACGAGCAGATCCACGCCGTGAAGCCGTGGGTGCGCTTCGGGATCAGCCCGTTCGGGATCTGGCGGCCGGGCCATCCCGCGTCGGTGCGCGGACTGGACCAGTACTCCGAGCTGTATGCCGACGCGCGCAAGTGGCTCAACGAGGGCTGGGTGGACTACTTCACGCCGCAGCTCTACTGGCCGGCGGACCGTCCGCAGCAGAGCTACGTGCAGCTGCTCCGCTGGTGGGTGGAGGAGAACACGAAGGGGCGCAACATCTGGCCGGGCAACTACACGGGCAAGGTGGCGTTCACGAACGCGCAGAAGTTCAGCGTGGACGAAGTGCTCAACCAGATCCGCCTGACGCGTGCGCAGCCGGGCGCCACGGGCAACGTGCACTTCAGCAGCACGGTGTTCATGCAGAACCCGGATCGGCTGGACGAGCGGCTCGCGAGCGAAGCGTACGCGCAGCCGGCGCTCGTGCCCGCGACGCCCTGGCTCCATCCGCATCCGCCGGCACGGCCGGTGGTCACGCTGCGTACGGATGCCACCACCGGCGCGCGCGTGATCGACCTGCGCTCCGCCGTGGAGGCCGCGGGTCCGCCGGGCGTCGTGGTCTCCACGACCGAGGCCCCCTGGCAGTGGGTGGTGCAGTCCCGGTACCCGTCGGGCTGGTCGACGACGATCTTTCCGGGCGCGACGCGCGGCTTCGTGGCGGCGGCCCGCAATGTCGCGATGCCCCTGGACCTGTGGGTGACGGCGATCGACCGCGTGGGCAACGCGAGTCCCGCGGTGCGGGTGGGCAGCCCGGTGGTAGAACGCAACTGAGGCCGCGCCGGTGGTGGCACGGAGGCTAGCGCTGGCTCCTGCTTCCGCCCTGGAAGAACATCGTCTCCGGCGCCGCGTCGCCGCCGAGACTGGTGACGAGCCGGGCGAGCCCGCTCGCCATGGCGCGCCGCTGCGCGCCGTCGAGCGCATCGATGGCGCGGGCGAGGCGGGTCTGCATCGCCTCCGGCGCCTTGCGCATCAACGCCATGCCCGAGGGGGTGAGGGTGAGCTCCACGCGCCGCGCGTCGTCGGCCGCGCGCACCTTGCGCACGAGCCTGCGCTGTACGAGCCGCCGCACCACCACCGACACGGTGCTCTGGTGCGTCATCGTCCGCTCGGCAAGGTCGTTGATCGAGAGCGACGGGGTGACCTTGAGCTGGGTGAGCACGAAGAGCTGTGCGCCGGTGAGGCCGAGCCGCTGCTCGGTATCGCGAGAGGCGGTGTGGAGCGCATGCACGAGGCGTCGCAGCGACGCGAACACGGGCGCCACCTCGGGCGACAGCTGGTCCGCGGCGGCGGCGGCGGCCGGCGTGGCAGGTGGGGCGCGACGCGGGGATGACGCGGGAGACATGACGATGACGGGTACGAGGGAACTGCCACCACGACCGTACGTCGTACTATGTACGAGGTATCGGGACTCGGCGGGAGGCCTCTGGGAGCTGTAGGCGTCGCAAGGATGGCATTCCGCCTCACGCGCCGTGCTCACGCCCGTTCTGCACGACCGCCTGTCCACGGGTCCCCCTGAGCCTCCCACCGGGTCGCCGTAGCCCGGCCACGGTACCCGGTACGTCCGTTGTGGCAGTGCGCTCGTACGCGCCACCGCACAGCCGGCAACCTGCGGCAGTCGGATCGGCTCAGTTCGCCCTTTCTTCCCCGCTGGTGGCCTGCGCATGGTTGAGCGACGCCACCATCGTCAGGCCGCCCAGCACGTTCCCGAGCAGCGCGGGCACGATGAACCCGCCGATGGCGCGGCCCCAGCTCGCCTCCCCCCGGAAGACCGCGTAGAACACCTCGCTCGCACCGGCGATGATGTGGGCGAAGCCGCCCAGCCCGACGAAGTACGTCATGATCACGATGACGGCGAGCTTCCCGCTCTCAGCCCCGGGGAGCATCCAGACGAGCAGGGCGATGAGCCAGCCCGCGTACACGCCGTGCAGGAGCGTCGTCGCGAAATCGTGCGACATCGCCTTCCCCGCCAGCTCCGACAGGGCCGGATAGGTCTCCGGCGAGACCACGGCGAACCGCGCCAGGACGAAGCCGAAGAGGAGCGCCCCGAGGAGGTTGGCCACGAGCACGGCGCCCCAGAGGCGAAGCACGTTGCGCAGGCAGTCCAGGGTGCGCCGCGAGAGCAGCGGAATGATCGGGGTGAGGGTGTTCTCCGTGAACAGCTGCTGGCTGCCGAGGATGACGATCAGGAAGCCGGTGCTGTAGCCCAGCGTCGCCACGAGCGGGCGCCATCGCGCGTCGGGGAGATGGGCGTGGAGCAGCGCTTCGCCGAGGAAGGAGAAGCCCATCGACAGGCCGGCGGCGAGCCCGGACCAGAAGAGCGCCGCCGTCGTGCGGTCCAGCTCCCGCACCCCCTCGCGGCGGATCACCTCATAGGTGGTCTGCGCGTCGAGCGACTGCGCCTCCCACGCCTGCTCCTCGCGGTGCTCGTCCTGGCGGTCGTGCACCTCCGTCGCGCGCTCGCGCTCCTCCCTCCTCCCCTGTGCCGTGTCGGCCATGCGATCCTCGTCGACTTTCCCGCGCGCGGCGCAGAAACCGTTCCCACGGGTCGCAACGGTCCGTGCATCCGTGCCGTAGCTTATCCGTCGCCCGACCGGACCCCTACCCGCCACCCTCGGCCCACCATGCGTCTCACGGCTCGACGTCTCACCCTCGCCACCGTTCTCACCTGCTGCGCGCCCCCGCTGGCCGCGCAACAGGCGGCCCTCGACTCCACGCTGCTCTCGGCCGTCCGCTGGCGCCCGCTCGGGCCGGCGAACATGGGCGGCCGCATCACCGACATCGAGGGGATCCCGTCGCCCTCCAAGACCTTCTACGTCGCCGCCGCGGCCGGCGGCGTGTGGAAGACCATCAACAACGGCACGACCTTCCGTCCCGTGTTCGACAACGAGCGTGTCGCGTCGCTCGGCGACCTCGCGATCGCGCCGAGCGACTCGAACGTGCTGTACCTGGGCACGGGCGAGGAGGACTCGCGCAACTCGATGTCGCCCGGCGGCGGCGTGTGGAAGACCACCGACGGCGCGCGGACCTGGAAGTTCGTGGGGCTGGGCGAGACGCAGCAGATCGGCCGCATCGTGATCGACCCGCGCAACAAGGACGTGGTGTACGTCGCGGCGCTCGGGCACGCATGGGGGCCGAACAAGGAACGTGGGCTCTACAAGAGCACGAACGGGGGCCAGAGCTGGGACCTGGTGAAGTTCGTGAGCGACAAGGCGGGCTTCGTGGACGTGCAGCTCGACCCGAGCAACCCGGACATCGTGTGGGCCTCGAGCTGGGAGCGCGTGCGCGGCCCCTGGTTCCTGAACAGCGGCGGCGCGGGCTCGGCGCTCTGGAAGTCCACGGACGCCGGCCGCACGTGGACGGAGGTGAAGGGGGGCGGGTTCCCCGAGACGACGAAGGGCCGCATCAACTTCGACATCTCCCGCAGCAACCCGCGGATGATCTACGCGATGATCGAGGCCGACACGGTGATGGGCGGCGCGAAGGCGGGGGGCAAGGGACAGGTACGGCCCTCCGGGCTGTACCGTTCGGTGGACGGCGGCGCCACCTGGGAGAAGCGGAACGGGACGAACGTGCGCCCCTTCTACTACAACCAGGTGCGCGTGGACCCGAAGAACCCGGAGCGCGTGTACTTCACGTCGACGCCGGTGCTCGTCAGCGACGACGGCGGGAAGACGGCGCGCACGGCGACGCAGGGCATCCACGTGGACCATCACGCGATGTGGATCGACCCGAACGACCCCGACCACATCGTGGTGGGCAACGATGGCGGCGTGTCGCAGACGTTCGACAAGGGCGGCACCTACAGCTTCATCAACAGCATGCCGCTGGGCCAGTTCTACGCGGTGTCGTACGACATGGCGGTGCCGTACAACGTGTGCGGCGGCCTCCAGGACAACGGCAGCTGGTGCGGTCCGAGCCGGCGGAAGCAGGGCCCGGTGACCAACGCGATGTGGAGCACGGTGGGCGGCGGCGACGGATTCTACACGGCGCAGGACCCCACCGACCAGAACATCGTGTACGTGGAGTCGCAGGGCGGCAACATGAGCCGCCTGAACCGCGAGACGGGCGAGCGCACGGTGCTCTCCAAGCCCAACTGGCGCAATCGCTATCGTCAGTTCGAGGATTCCATCATCGTCGCGCGCGGCGACACGGCGCAGCCGGCCGGACGTGACGTGCAGCGCCGGGTGGACGAGCTGCGGCGCCGCGCGGCCGCGGATTCCAGCGAGTGGGACCTGCGCTTCAACTGGAACACCCCGTTCTTCCTCTCGCCGCACAGCCCCACGACGTTCTACGCGGCGGCGAACAAGGTGCTCAAGAGCACGAACCGCGGCGAGAACCTCATCCCGATCTCGCCCGACCTCACGACGCACGACGCCGTGAAGATCAAGGTGAGCACGCAGACGACGGGCGGCATCACGCCGGACAACACTGGTGCCGAGACGCACAGCACGATCACGGCGCTCGCCGAGTCGCCGGTCCGGCCGGGGCTGCTGTATGCAGGGACGGATGACGGCAACGTGTGGCTCACGCGCAACGACGGCGGGAGCTGGGAGAACCTCACCACGCGCTTCCCCGGCGTCCCGAAGAACACCTGGGTCAGCCGCATCGAGCCGAGCGCCTCGGACTCCAGCGTGTTCTACGTGGCGTTCGACGGGCACCGCTCCAACGACTTCACCCCGTACGTCTACATGACGACGGACTACGGGCGCACCTTCCGGTCCATCGCGGCGAACCTGCCGACGGGCGGTCCGGACTTCGTGCACGTGATCCGCGAGGATCCCTCCAATCCGCAGCTGCTCTTCCTGGGCACGGACGTGGGCGCCTACATGTCCACGAACCGCGGCGCGTCGTGGCAGCGCTTCATGAACGGGCTGCCGACCGTGCCGGTGCACGACCTGAAGATCCACCCGCGCGACCACGAGCTCATCGCCGCCACGCACGGCCGGTCCATCTGGATCGCCGACATCGCGCCGCTCCAGCAGATGCTGGTGGACAGCATGCGCAACCGGACCGTGGCGCTGTACGCCCCGAAGACGGCGTACGAGTACGGCCAGGGCCCGATCGAGGGCCAGGCGGCGGGGCACCAGCTCTTCGAGGCGCCGAGCCCCACGTACGGCGCGGACATCTGGTACCGCCTGAACAGCGGGGCGCCGCGCGAGACGGTGCGGCTGGTGATCACCGACGCGAGCGGCGACACGGTGCGCACGCTCACCGCACCGAGCGGCGCGGGGCTGCACAAGGTGACGTGGGACTTCCGGGGCCGCGCACCGCGCTCGGCGCCGCTCTCGCCGGCAGGGCTGCGCGACTCGATCGTGCAGGCCCGGCGCATCGCGGTGGTGATCGATTCGCTCGACAAGGCCGGCACGCTGCCGCGGCCGATGCTCGACCAGATCCGGACGGCGATCGCGACCGGCAACACCCAGCAGATCCAGCAACTGATGGGCGGCGGCGGCGGCGGTGGCGGCGGAGGGC
>JAQBPZ010000271.1 GCA_028287225.1 Gemmatimonadota bacterium | reverse complement strand
GCCGCCGCGCAGCTCCTGCACCTCAGCACCGGACGCGTCTTCACGCTCCCCGGTCGCAAGATCGTCATCGGTCGCGACGACGCGTGCGACCTGCAGCTCGATGGGGAGGGCGTCTCGCGGCGCCACTGCGCCATTGCTCCGGTGCCGGGCGGCTACCTCCTGACCGACGAGAGCAGCAACGGCACGCTCGTGAACGGGGAGCGCGTGGCGCGCACGCACATCCTTGACGACGGCGACATCCTGCGCCTGCACGACGAGGAGCTCCGCTTCGAGCTGCTCGTACGGCACGACGACCGTCCCTCGGCGCCCGCCAGCCGTGCCGCGACCGCGGTGCTCGATCTCTCGCGTCTCCGCGAGGGCGGCATGTCGCCCGACCAGCGCCGCGCCGCGTTGCGCCCCTCGCCGACCGCATCGCTGGACATCATCCGCGGACCGTTCAGCGGTGCCTCGTTTCACATCGAGCGTCCCGTGTGCGCGATCGGCCGCGGCGAGCAGAGCGACGTGCGCCTGCGCGACGAGAGCGTGTCGTCGGCGCACGCGACGCTGTTGCGAAAGGGCAACACCTGGTACGTGGTGGACCTGCGCTCGGTCAACGGCACCTTCGTGGACGGCTACCGCATCGCGGGTGAGCGCGAGCTCACCACCGGGGCCACCCTCCGCGTGGGCTCCGTCGAGATGATGTTCCGCTCGTTCTCCAACGGCGCCGAGGATCCGCTTCCCCGCCGTGAACGGCACGGGCTGCTCGCGTGGATCTCGCGGCACTGGCGCCGCGTCTTTCCGAAGCCGCAGCACGACGACTGAGCGAGGGTCGGCGGCGGAGGGCCGTCGGCCGGGTGGGCACCCTCGGCTGCCGCCGGCGCTCACCCTCATCCGTGTCCTCGCCGCACCGTCGCACCTGGATGTCTTCGTCCGGACCCTGTGGGCGACAGCGCTGCTGTCACTGGAAAGAATGTTGGCGGAAGGGCCGCACGCAGTGGAAGAATTCTTTACAGCTCACCAGATGATTACGCTGTAAGTCGTTGTAGATACGCGACTTGCTTTCAGGCTCGGCGTTTGCCCAGACGATTGGTGAAGCGGCACTCTCCGGATCGGTCGCCCGCTCTCTCTGTCTTCGGTGCTGCATGTCGAGTCGAATCCCGTCGTCGCGCAGCTCGGGATGTCTCCGATCGTTCGTGGACGCACCCGCGTTGCGAGTGACGAGCGCGATGCGATGACGGAAGCGGCGCATGTCACGCCGGCGACGTCTCATCCGGCACTGCGACTCGTGCGAAGCGCGACGGATGCGCTCTCCTACTCCGAGCTGATCGACCGCGCCCAGGAAGCAGAGCGCAAGGGCCGGCGCGTCCACGCGCGCGAGTTCTATGAGGCGGCCCTGGCCCGGCTGCCCGAGGCGCGCTCCGGCGCCCAGTCGTCGGAACTGCTGCGCTGGATCGCGCGCACGCACATCGGCGACGGTGACCTGGACCTCGCGCTCGAATGCAGCGAAACGGCGCTCGCCATCGCCGAGGCGCATGGACAGGTCGGTGCCGTGGGACACGCGATGAACTCCCTCGCGAGCATCCGGTGGCAGCAGGGCAGTCTCGACGAGGCCGAACGACTGTACAACGTCGCCCGCGACCGGGCCGTGGAAGCCGGCGAAGTGAAGCTGAGTGCCATGACGGCACAGAACCTGGGAATCATCGCCAACATCCGCGGTGACATCCAGACGGCGCTGGCGCACTACGAGCTGGGCCTGGCCACGTACCGCCAGCTCGGCATGGCGAGCGACGTCTGCAAGACGCTGAACAACGTGGGCCTGCTGCACACCCAGTGCGAGCGATGGACCGAGGCCGCGGCGTGCTACGACGAGGCGCTCCGCCTCGCCGAAGTGCTCGGCGACCAGAGCCGTCAGATCGTCGTGGAGGTGAACCGTGCCGAGTGGTCGCTGGCGCAGGGCGACTACGCGACGGCCCGGCGTGCGTGCGAGCGGGCCATGGCGCTCGTGGAACGGGTCAGGGACGCGAGCGCGCTCGGCGAGCTCCACAAGGCCTTCGGCGTGGTGGAGCGCGAGACCGGCGACCACGCGAGCGCGGAGCACCACCTCGGTCTGGCGCACGACATCGCGGCGGCGCGGCAGGACATGCTCGTCCTGGCCGACACCACGCGGGAGCTCGCCGAGCTGCACCGGCGGCAGGGGCGCAATCGCGACGCCCTCCAGTGCCTCAACCGCGCGCACCGCCTGTTCGCCCAGCTACGCGCCCGCCGCGAGCTCGCCGACGTGGACCGCAAGCTCGGCAAGCTCGAGGGCGACTTCGTGGACGTCGTCCGCCGCTGGGGCGAGTCCATCGAGTGCAACGACGAGTACACGCAGGGCCACTGCGAGCGGGTCGCCAGCATCGCGTGCGCCCTGGCGGCGCGCGACGGCATGGACGAGCAGTCGCTGTTCTGGTTCCGCATCGGTGCGCTCCTGCACGACGTCGGCAAGCTCGTGGTCCCGCCGTCGGTGCTCAACAAGCGCGGCAAGCTGACCGAGAACGAGTGGGTGCTGATGCGCAGCCACACGACCGCCGGCGTCGAGATGCTCGCCGACGTCGAGTTCCCGTGGGACGTGCGGCCGATCGTCGAGGGGCACCATGAGCGCTGGGATGGCGGGGGCTACCCGAACGCCCTGGCCGGCGACGCCATTCCGCGCGTCGCCCGGATGGTCTGCATCGCCGACGTGTACGATGCGCTCACGTCGGAGCGCAGCTACAAGAAGGGGATGTCGCACGCGGCGGCGCTCGAGGTGATGCGCGCCGATGTCGGCCGCCAGTTCGACCCCGCGCTCTTCGAGCTGTTCGAAACGGTGGCGGCCGACCACGCACAGGAATGGAGCGCGCCCACGCGCGCGCTGCCGCCGGAACGTGCGGTGCCCATCACCGGCGCCACGCAGGACGACGAGCTCACCGGGCTCCCGCTTCGCCGTGCGTTCAACGAGGCGGCCCGGGCGGCGCTCGCGACCCGCGAACCGCACGAGAGCGTCTCGCTCTGCGTCATCGACGTCGATCATTTCAAGCTGATCAACGATACCTACGGACACCTGCAGGGTGATGGGGCGCTGCGTGGCGTGGCGCGGATGCTGCGCGACAATGCGCCGGCGGGCGCGGTGGTCGGTCGCTTCGCGGGCGACGAATTCCTCGTGCTCCTGCCGCACACCACGCTGGCGGAGGCACTCGTCGTCGCGGAGCGGTTCCGCGTGCTCGCGCACGGCATCCCCGTGGCGGCGGGCCGCACCAGCCCCGTGGCGCTGACGTTGTCCATCGGCGTCGCCAGCGTCACGCGCGCCGGCGTCTCGCTCGAGGCGCTCTTCGCCGCGGCCGACGCCGCCCTGTACTCGGCGAAGCGTGCGGGGCGCGATGCGGTCGGTCAGCCCGACGCCCCGTCCGACGGTACCGCGCCACGTCCGCAGATCGGCGCCTTCATGGCACGCGATCCCGAGCGGCAACGCCTCACCCAGCTGCTGTCGCAGGTCACCCAGGGTGCCCCGCAGGTCGTCAGCATCATCGGAGAGGCCGGGGTGGGCAAGAGCTCGCTGGTGCGCGCCCTCGGCAGCGATGTCCGCGTGCTGGGGGGCAGCCTGGTGGCCGGCCGCTGCGCCGACAGTGCGACGCGCGCGCCGTACTGGCCGTGGGCGTCGGTGATCAACGCAATCCGTACGCTGCGCGCCGTGCCGGACCGCACGTGGACGGCCCTCGACCAGCTGTCCTCATCGGCCGAGCGCCAGCGGCTTCCGGTCGGTTCGGACCGCCTGATGCTGTTCGAGGAAGTGTCGGAGTTCCTGCGCCTCGCCACGACGTCACGCCCCTTCATCGTGGTGCTCGACGACATGCAGTGGGCCGACGCCGCGTCCTGGGACCTGCTGGAGTACGTGATCGCGCGCCTGGAGCACGAGCGGCTGCTGCTCTGCCTCACGGTACGGGAAGAGGACGCCGATCGCGACGTGCTCGCGCGACGCGCGCGCCTCTCGCGCGATGAGCGCTTCCACGAGATCCCCGTTGGACGGCTCGGCGAGACGGAGCTGGCGCGCTGGCTTCGGCAGGCGTTCCAGCAGGAGCTTCCCGAGCCGTTCGTCGCCCACCTGTTCCGCAAGTCCGAGGGCAACCCGTTCTTCGCCGTCCAGATGCTGAATGCGCTGGTCGACAGCCAGGCGCTGGCATGGAGCGACGGGTGCTGGTCGTGGACTGCGCGTGACGATGCCCCGATCCCCACTGCGGTGCAGGACCTCCTGACGCGACGGCTCTCGCGGCTGTCGGACGGCGCAGCGCGGGTCCTCAGTGCGGTGGCTGTCGTGGGACGCTCCATCGATCTCGACCTCGCGATCGCGGCGGGGCTCGCCACCGAGGAGGAGCTGCTCGATGCGATCGAGGAGGGAATCGCGGCGCGCGTGCTCGCGGTGTCCGCCACCCGGGGCGACGATCGCGCCACCTTCACGCATGGGCTGCTCATCGAGCGCCTCCATCTGGCCATGCATCCGCGGCGTCTGCGCCGGCTGCGTGAGCAGGTGGAGCGAGTCGTGGCCACGTGGCGTCCCGCTCCGCCGCAGGACACCACGAGCTCCGTCATGCTGCCGCCGGTCAATCCGCTACTCCCCTGCTCACCGTCCGGTGAGCTGATCCTGCACCACCGCCCCGGCCGGGCGTAGATCGCCGATCGTCGTACGCCACACCTCTCCTGGAGAATCACCCGATGCACCCCTCACTGCGTCCCCTGTCACTGCTGTTGGTCGCCTCGGCGGCCATCGCCGCCGCCGCGATCGCATCGTGCTCCTCGCCGGATCTCGGTCTTCGGCCGAAGCTGTCGGCCGTTGGCGGAAAGCCGATGATGCAGCAGGTCCAGGCGACCGACTCGGCGATGAACCTCACCAACACCTCGTACAGCGACACGGCGGTGGTCCTCAAGCGTACCGCCGCGCTGCCCGCCGACATCAGCGTCACCGCCCTGATCGGATCGGCCGGCGGCACGCTCGAGATTCCGAGCGCCGGCATCCGGGTCGAGATTCCGGGAAAGGCCCTCTCCGCGTCCACCCAGCTCACGATGACCGCCCTCAAGGGCGACAACGTGGCATACGAGTTCGGACCGCATGGCACGCTGTTCAACAAGCCGCTCAAGGTGACCCAGGACCTGACCAACACGGTCGCGGCCGCCGTTGCGAAGCAGGTCGGGATCCACGGCGCCTACTTCCCCACGTCGCTCGACAGCGCCTGGGTGGATGCGGGGAGGGGACGCGCGCGCATCAAGGAGAACCAGCTGTCGTACAAGGTCAGCGATACGCAGCTGAAGTTCTACGTCGACCACTTCTCGGGCTACATGGTGGCCCTGGGTGCGTGGTAGGCCCGGGTCACTGCGATGACGCTGCGTGAGGGGGCCACGGAACCGCGACCGATCGACTGGCCGCGGTTCTCGTTGCGGGGTGCGCCGCTCGCCAGTCATCCTGATGACCCGGACCCAGGCTGGCGCATGGTGGAACACGAGCGATCAGGCACGCGCACGAACGGGAGGAGGACGCCGCCCCACGCGGTCCCGGCATTCTCGTTCAGCGAGGTCGTGGGCACGAGTGCCGCCCTGAGCGAGGCGCGCGACGCCGCGCGAATCATCGCGCGCGGCTCGCTCTCCACGGTGCTGATCGTCGGAGAGACGGGCACCGGCAAGGAGCTGTTCGCGCGCGGCATCCATGCCGAGGGCGCCACCGGGTCGTCGCCGTTCGTGGCGGTCAACTGCGCCGCGATCCCGGAGTCGCTGCTGGAGTCGGAGCTGTTCGGCCACGAGGCCGGCGCCTTCACCGGGGCAATGACGCGGAAGCAGGGGCTGATGGAGTTCGCGGGCTGCGGCACGCTCTTCCTCGACGAGCTCCATCACCTGCCGCCGATGCTGCAGCCGAAGCTGCTCCGGGCCCTCGAGGAGCGCCGGATGCGCCGGCTCGGCGGATCGGAAGAGATCGAGATGGCGTGCCGGATCGTGGCCGCGACCAACGAGGACATCGAGCGGGCGGTGGAAGCCGGCACCTTCCGCGAAGACCTGTTCTATCGCCTGAACGTCATGCGCGTGGACGTGCCGCCCCTTCGCGTGCGGCCCGACGACATCGAGGTGCTCGCGCTGCACTTCCTGGCGGGCATCGCCCGCGGTCTTCGGACTCCGGCGAAGCGTCTCAGCCCCGAGGCGATCGCCGTGCTGCAGGCCCACCGCTGGCCCGGCAACGTGCGTGAGCTGCGCAACGTGATGGAGCGCGCGGCGGTGCTCTCCGGCGATTCCGCCGTGGTGGAGCTCTCGCACCTGCTCATCCAGCACCGCACCAACCGCTCGGCGCTGGGCACGACGACGAGCGAGGGGCGGGCAGGGGACATCGCCATCCCCCCCGAGGGAAAGACGCTCGCCGCCATCGAGCGTGAAGCGGCAGTGCTCACGCTCCAGCTGGCGAAGGGGAACCGGACCCATGCGGCGCGCATGCTCGGCATCTCGCGCCCCACCCTCGCGCGCATCCTGAGGGAGGCCGTGGTGCCGGCGCTCGAGCTGGAGGGGTAGTCCAGCGGGGGTGGGGTCGCTCGGCCAACGCACGTGGTGCACGAGTCGTACATTCTGCGCCATCCACAGCAGCTGAAGTGGCATCCGCTGCTGATGACGCTCGAGCGCGTGATGCGCGACGTACTGGAATGACCACGAGGCGAAGATCTGGTCGGTGAACCGGTCGCGACGCCATCGCCGTCAATCATCATCACGAGGCGCCAGTGGGAACGCTGAACGGAAAGGTCGCCATCGTCTCGGGGGCCGGCCGCGGCATCGGCCGCGCGGTGGCGCTCAAGCTCGCCGCCGAGGGGGCGCGCGTGGTCGTGAACGACCGCGACGAGGCTCCCGCCGTGGAGACGGCGATGGAGATCCGCGCCGCCGGCGGCGAGGCGGAGCTGTGCGTGGGCAGCGTGACCGACGCCGACTTCGGCGAGCGGTTCGTGGGTGCCGCGGTCGACCGCTTCGGCGCGCTGGACATCATCGTCAACAACGCGGGCTACACGTGGGACAACGTCATCCAGAAGATGACCGACGAGCAGTTCCAGGCCATCATGGACGTGCACGTGATGGCACCGTTCCGCATCCTGCGCGCGGCCTCCGAGCACTTCCGGGCGTGGGCGAAGGCCGAGGCGAAGGACGGGCGCGAGGTGTTCCGCAAGGTCGTCAACGTGTCGTCGGTCGTGGGGCTCGGTGGCAATCCGGGCCAGGTCAACTACGCCACGGCGAAGGCCGGCATGGTGGGGATGACGAAGACGCTCGCCAGGGAATGGGGGCGCTACAAGGTGAACGTCAACTGCGTCGCGTTCGGCTTCATCCGCACCCGCATGACCGCACCGATCGGGAGCGCGGCGGATGGCGGCGAGATGCGGAAGGCGGGGGTGCAGCCCGCGCTGCTCGAGACGCTGGAGCGCGACATGATCCCGCTCGGGCGGCTGGGCACGCCCGAGGAAGCGGCGGGGGGCGTGTACCTTTTCTGCACTCCCGAGTCGAACTACATCTCCGGACAGGTGGTGACCGTGGGCGGCGGGATCACCTTCTGACGCGCACGCATGCGCTGACGCGCGCTGTGCAGGCCATGCTCGTCGTGACTCGCTCGGCTGTGCAGGCAGGACGCCGACAGGCACGCCGTGGCCACGGAGGTCATCCTCCGGCGCCGTGAGGGTGCCGCAGGGCCCCGATGCCTCCGCGCTCCTCGTCCAGTTCCTCGCCGAGGTGCGGGACGGGCGGTAGATCCACCGAGATGTCGGGACTCGCACGCCGATCTCGTTCGGTGGGTACGGGGGCGACTCCGGCGCGCCGCGGGCTGGTGCGCCCCGCGCCCGCCGCGGACATTGCTCCACCCACCCGGCGCCCCGCGCCGGCCGGCTGCGCTCGCGCGCCGGAACACCCTGCGAGACTGGAGCCCGATGCGCCTCCCCCGCAACGACTCGCGTGCCTGCATTCGCGTGCTGGCGGTCCTGCTGCTTCTCGCCGTCCTCGCGCCGGGTGCGCGGGGGCAGGACACCACGCGCACCGCGAACGCGCAGCCCACGCCAGAGGGCTCCATCGCCGTGCTCACGCTCGTGGACGGGTCCACGCTCCAGGGGCGCGTGCTGGAGGTGACGCCCACGACGATCCGCTTCGTCTCGGCCATCGGCGAGAGCACGATTGCGCGCGCCCGGATCCGCAGCCTGCGTGTGGTGGGGGCAGGCCAGATGCACGACGGTGAGGTGTGGCCCGAAGACCCGAGCCGCACGCGCCTGTTCTTCGCGCCCACCGGGCGGACGCTCCGGAAGGGAGAGGCCTACTTTGCCGACGCATACATCTTCTTCCCGAGCTTCCAGTTGGGCATGAGCGACGCCTTCACGATGGGAGCGGGCATGTCGCTGTTTCCCGGCTTGAGCCTGGACAACCAGATCTTCTATCTCACGCCGAAGCTTGGCGTGCTCGCCGGCCCGAACCTGAACATCAGCGTCGGCGCACTCGTCGCGGGGGCGGGGATGGTCTCCGACGACAGCCCGTTCGGCATCGCGTACGGCGTGGCCACGTACGGGGGGGAGGATCGCAACCTGACCGCCGGCGGGGGCGTCCTGTACAGCCGCGCACGCGCCGACAACTCCGCGCTCCTGATGGTGGGTGGCACCAACCGGATCTCGCGGGGCGTTGCGCTGGTGAGCGAGAACTACTTCTACACACGCGGCTCGGGGGCGCTGCTCTCCGGCGGCATGCGATTCATCGGCGAGCGGCTGAGCGTGGACCTCGCGTTCTTCGTCGCGTCATCCGCCGCACAGTATCCGTTCCCGTACGTCGCGTTCATCTACAAGCTCTGAGCCGTCCTCTCCGTCCAACGAGCACGCCGCCCTAGTGCGTGGTCGGCGTGACGAAGAGGGTGGAGGCCACGGGGCCGGTGCGGGCGCGGGAGATGTCGTCCGGCTCACGCCAGAAGAGGCCCGTGCGATCCTCGCTGGAGAAGCGCACCTCGATGCGTCCACCGCCGTCGCCACCCGGGGTGAGCGGAATGCCGATGTCGGCGCGGTACAGGCGCTTGGAGCGCGTGGGATACGCGGCGAGCAGGCTGACGCCCACGGTGGCGCGCGTCGCGGAGCGTCCGTATGGGACGTCGCCCGCCCACACGGTGCCCGACTCGCCGAACGCCGCGACGCCCACGTCGGCGTTGCGGACCATCGCCTGTCGGCTGAACCGGAGCTCGGCGCGGGCCGCGTTGCGTCGCGCGCCGGCGATGGACGCCGTGCGGTAACCGAGGATGCCGCCGATGCGGTCGCCCAGGTCGAGCTGCAGGGGCAGACGCGAGTCGAGGCCCATCGAGTAGCGGTCGTCGAGCACGAAGAGCATGCCCGGCGCCGTGGTGAGGTAGAACGCGGCGCGCCCGCTGCCGACCATGCTGTCCCAGACGTTGGCAGCCTGATCGCGTCGCGCCTCCATCTGTGCCACCGTCGCCAGGAGCATGTGCTCGTTCCCCTTGCCCGCGTACACGCCGCCCGAGAGGAAGATGTCGCTCTCACCCGCGCTCGGGATCCCGTGCGCCGCGAAGAGGCCCGTCATGATGCCCGTGGCGACGTCCTGCTGCGCCGCCAGTCCGTCGAACCCGCGCACCGGCGTGAAGGTGACGCGGCGGATTCCGCCCAGGACGCCCACCCGGATGGCGCGGAACGCCTGGTAGCGGTCATTGAGCGTGGTGCCCGTGTCCGGCCGCAGCCCCTCGTCTTCCACGAGCACCCCGCGATTGTCGGGGGTCAGGCGGATGCCCGAGGCTCCCACGCCGAGGAGGGTGACGGTGCGCGTGCCGAAGGCCCGGATGATCGTGCTCGCGTCCCACCGGTGCTGGTCCACGCGCAGGGCCAGCGGGTCGCGGGCGGCGCGGGCGACGTGGCGGTAGTCCTCGCCGTCGTTGTAGCCCAGGTGCCACGCGACGTTCTGGAGGTCGGTGTAGAAGGGATGCGCCAGCTCCACGTTGCGGTAGAATCCCAGCGGGTGCCTGAAGGCCTCGATCGTCCCGACGTACGGCCGTCCGAACGCCGCGTACTCGATGAGCCGCACTCCCCAGCCCGAGCGATAGCCGAAGCCGCGCTCGAAGTAGCCCTGCCCGAGCAGCCCGTTGCCCCCGATGTTGCCGTTGCCGAGCGAGATGGAGTTGATCCCGAGCCCGTGAAGCTGTCCGCCGACGAGGACCGGGACTTCGTCCACCGTCTCCACCACGATGGCCACGCCGCCCTGTCCGTCGGGCAGGGCGCGGACGCGGGCGTTGGCGATGAACGGCTGGTCGCGGATCAGGCGTTCCGTCTCCGACCGGCGCTGCTCCGTGCAGCGCTCCCCCACGGCGAGCTGGGAGAAGGCGTCGATGACGCCCGGGCGGGTCGTGGCGTGATGCAGCCCGACGGCGCGGGCGGCATGACGCCAGCGCGACGCGCTGCCCTCGAACGGGGGACGCGCCGCCTGGATGTCCACGCGCGTCACGACGAGCCCCTCGCACGAGGCACCCGGGGCCGTGGGGGCGGCGCCCTGTGCCAGCGCGGGAGTGGGGCGCCAGGCAGCGGTGAGGCTGGCCAGCGCGAGGAGCCGGAGGGAAGTCGATCGCATGGCGAGGGCAGCTAGCACGAGGCAGGCCAGACGGGGCGAGGGACAGGATAGCGGCACGCGGCCGGTGACGCGAGATCGTTAGATTTCATGCGTGACCATCGATCCTACCCTCCTCGACGCGATTCGGACCCGCCGCACCTTCGCGATCATCAGCCACCCCGACGCGGGGAAGACGACTCTCACCGAGAAGCTGCTGCTCTACGGCGGGGCGATCCACCTGGCCGGCAACGTCAAGGCGCGCCGCCAGCAGCGGCACGCGACCTCCGACTGGATGCAGATGGAGCAGGAGCGCGGGATCTCGGTCACCTCGAGCGTGATGCAGTTCGGCTACGAGGGGTACCAGATCAACCTCCTCGACACCCCGGGGCACGAGGACTTCTCCGAGGACACCTACCGGGTGCTCATCGCGGCCGACAGCGCCGTGATGCTGCTCGACAACCGCAAGGGCGTGGAGGAGCGCACCCGCCAGCTCTTCGCGGTGTGCAAGCGCCGCCGCATGCCGATCTTCACGGTGGTCAACAAGTGCGACCGTGTCGGCGAGGACCCGCTCAAGCTGATGAGCGACGTGGAGGCCGACCTGGGGATCGACTGCCATCCCGTGACCTGGCCGATCCACGCCGATGGCGCCTTCGTGGGCGTGTACGACCGGCGCCGGAAGCTCATCTACCGCTTCGAGCGCGGCGAGGACCATGGCGCCAGCCGCGCCGAGGTGCAGGCGGGCTCGCTGGAGGACCCGGCGATCCGCGACCTGCTGGGCGCAGAAGCCCATGAGCGGCTGGTGCACGACATCGCGCTGCTGGACGAGGCGGGGCATCCCTTCAGCCATGAGGCCATGCTCGCCGGCACGCTCTCACCCGTGTTCTTCGCCAGCGCGCTGACGAACTTCGGCGTGGAGGCCTTCCTGCGCGAGTTCGTGGAGCTGGCGCCGCCGCCGACGGCGCGCGAGGCGAGCACGGGGCTCGTGGAGCCGGCCGACGACGCGTTCACCGGCTTCGTGTTCAAGATCCAGGCGAACATGGACCCCAAGCATCGGGACCGGATCGCCTTCGTTCGCGTGTGCTCCGGCAAGTTCGAGCCGGGCCTGCAGGTGACGCACGTGCGCACCCGCAAGCCGATGCGGCTCTCGAGCGCGCAGCAGTTCCTGGCGCGGGAGCGGTCAGCGGTAGAGCAGGCGCTTCCCGGCGACGTGATCGGCGTGATGGACCGCGGAACGCTCCGCATCGGCGACACACTGGCCGCCGACGGGCTGCTGGAGTTCTCCGGCATTCCGCGCTTCGCGCCGGAGCATTTCGCGCGCGTGATCGCGGCCGACCCGCTCAAGCGCAAGCAGATGGACGCCGGTCTGCGCCAGCTCACGGAGGAGGGGGCGGCCCAGGTGTTCTACACCTCGGGCACCGACACGCTCAGCCCCACGCCCATCGTCGGCGCGGTCGGCATGCTGCAGTTCGACGTGATGATGCACCGTCTGGAGCACGAGTACGGCGCGCCCTGTCGCCTGGAGAAGATCACCGCGCGCTATCCACGGTGGGTGGTGGGGCCGCTCGAGGAGGTGGAGCGCATCTCGCGCGACCGCGGCCGCATGCTGCTGTTCGATGCAAAGGGCCACCCGCTCATCCTGTTCGAGGATGCCTGGGGGCTTCGGTGGGTGCTGGAGCGCGAGACCGGAGTCACCTTCCACGAGGTCGCGCCCTAGGCACGACGCGCCTGCGCGCACCGATCCGCCGCGGGACCTGCGCTGTGCAGCTGCGCGAGTCCCCGCGAACAGGCAGCGAATCGGCGCGATCCAGATTCTGCCAACTGGATGTGCGCGCCGATTCGCAACCCGTTCGAAGCGATTCGCGTACTGCCCAAGCGGGTTACGGTCAGGCCTACTCGCTCGCGCGCAGGAGCGGCTCGGGCACGAGGTGCTCGGCCACGAACCACACCTGGAGCTCGTTCAGCCGGATCACGTCGCTCACCAGCAGGTCGTTGGTGCCGTCGTCCCCGCTCTCGTCCGCCTCGCCGGCGGCCGTGTGGCAGAACTTGATGATCTGCTCGTGCGCTTCCAGGATGCGCGAGATCTGCACCGGCACCTCCTCGCGGCCCCGTGGCGGACGCTCGATCTGCGTCATCTCCGCGACGTCGGCCGCCATCGCCACCGCCAGCCCGCCGAGGATCTGGATGCGCTCGGCGATCGTGTCGACGAGCTCCGCCTGCTCCTCGTAGTGCTTGTCGAAGAGCAGGTGCAGGGAATAGAAGGTGTGGCCGGCCACCTGCCAGTGGTGCTTCTTGTACAGGTCGCGCAGCGTCATCGTGTCGGCGAGCACCTGGTTGAGCGCCTTCACGCTCTTCCGGCAGGTGTTCTGGTCCAGGCCGATGGGCAGGCGCACGATCTCATCGAAGCGCTGGATCTCCCGCCCGCGCTGGTTGAGGACGGGTGAGGCGGTCTGTGGCGCGCGCGCGGTCGCCTCGCGCGCGCTGCTGCCGGTGGTCTTTCGCGACACCTGGCCGCGGGTGCTTCCTGACTTGGACGTGCGTGCCATCGCTGTGTTCCTCAGTGGTAGTCGCTGCCCGGTTTTGCACGTTTGGGGCCGTCGTGCATCCGTACACCGCGCCGCTGCCGAGCCGAACGCCGCGTCGGTGGAACGCGCTCTGCGCTCCATCGGCGGGCACCTCATGGGAGCGCCGAATGCACCACGACGACGTCCTGGCCACGCTGCGCCAGCATCTCATCCCGCTCGACGGGCTCACCAACCTGGACCCGGTCGTGAAGGCCATCGGCAGGGCGCGCGTGGTGCTGCTCGGCGAAGCCTCGCACGGCACGCACGAGTTCTACGCGCTGCGCGCCGCGGTCACCCGTCGCCTCATCGAAAGCGGGCGCGTGCGTGCGGTCGCCATCGAGGGCGACTGGCCGGACGCGCGGCGCGTCGATCGTTTCGTGCGCGGCGTGGGGGACGACGCCACCGCCGACGCCGCCCTCGGCGGATTCAAGCGCTTTCCGCAGTGGATGTGGCGCAACACGGTGGTCCGCGAGTTCGTGGACTGGCTGCGCGACTGGAACGCCGAGCGGCCGATGGAGGAGCGCTGCGCGTTTCACGGGCTGGACCTGTACAGCCTCCACAGCTCCATCGACGCCGTGCTCCGCTACCTGGACGGCGTCGACCCGCGCGCCGCCGAGCGTGCCCGCGGACGCTATTCGTGCTTCGACATGGCCGGCACCGACGACCCGCAGGCGTACGGATTCGCGGTCAGCCGCAACTACGTGGAGCCCTGCGAGGAGGACGTGGCGCGGCAGCTCGCCGAGCTTCGCCACTGTGCCGATGAATACCGGTCGCAGGGCGGCACGATGTCGGCCGACGACTTCTTCTCCGCCGAGCAGAATGCGCGGCTCGTCGCGAACGCGGAGCGCTACTATCGCGCGATGTTCCGCGGGCGGGCGTCCTCGTGGAACCTGCGGGACACGCACATGGTGGAGACGCTCGACGCCATCATCGAGCGCCAGCGGCGCGAGCAGGATGCGGGGTGCGTGGCGGTGTGGGCGCACAACTCGCACCTGGGCGACGCGCGCGCCACGGCGATGGGGCGGGGCGGGGAGCTCAACGTCGGCCAGCTCGTGCGACAGCGCCACGGGGACGATGCGTGCCTCGTGGGCTTCTCGACGTACGGCGGCACGGTCACCGCGGCGCACGACTGGGGCGAGCCGGCCGAACGCCGCCGGGTGCGGCCCGGGCTGGCCGGCAGCGTGGAGGCGCTCATGCACC
>JAQBPZ010000248.1 GCA_028287225.1 Gemmatimonadota bacterium | reverse complement strand
AGTCAGGGATTAGGGATTAGGGATCAGGAACTGCGCGGGGACGCATCCCGAGCGGATGTCATCCCACGAGCGCGCGCAGCGCGTCGAGTCGGGATCTGCCATCCCGGCGGACGGGCCGGCGTCACGGCAGGGACAGCAGATCCCGACACTCGGTCGCGGCGCTCCCTCCTGCGGGATGACAGCCGCCCGGGACGCCACGCGTCGACACGCGGGTCGACCGCTCGAGCGGCGCGCGCAGTTCCTAATCCCTAATCCCTAATCCCGAATCCCTCCCTATCTTTCGTCGCATGACCGACCCCCGCGCTTCCACCCCCGCCCTCGACCGGTTCACGCGCGACCTCACGGCCGACGCGCGCAACGGGCGGCTGGAGACGGTGCGCTGCCGAGACGAGGAGATCGCGCGCGCGGTGGACATCCTCCTGCGCCAGGGGAAGAACAATCCCGCGCTCGTGGGGCCGGCCGGCGTCGGCAAGACCGCGATCGCCGAGGGGCTCGCGATGCGCATCGCGTCCGGCGGGGTGCCCATCATGCTGCGCGACCTGCGCCTCCTCTCGCTCGACGCCGTCGGCATGGTGGCGGGCACCACGTACCGCGGCCAGTACGAGGAGCGCCTGCGCGCCCTCGTGGCCGAGACGAGCGCCGCCGGCGACGTGCTGCTGTTCGTGGACGAGATGCACAACCTGATCGGGCAGGGCAGCGCGAACGGCTCGGCGATGGACGCCGCGAACATGCTCAAGCCGGCGCTCGCGCGCGGCGAGTTCCGCCTCATGGGCGCCACCACCGACGACGAATACGAGCGCTGGATCCTCGGCGACCCGGCGCTCGAGCGGCGGTTCCAGAAGATCGCGGTGCGCGAGCTGTCGCCCGCCGAGACGCTGGAGATCCTGCGCACGCGCGTTCCGTCGCTCGCGCGGCACCACAACGTCGTGGTCACCGATGCCGCCGTCCGCGCGTCGATCGAGCTGACCGACCTCTGGGTCCCCGACCGCCGGCGGCCGGACAAGGCGATCGACGCGCTCGACGAGGCCTGCGCGCACATCCAGGCGACGGCGATCTACAGCGCGCGCGCGGAGGAGCTCATCGCGCGCCGCCGCGCGTGGGTGCGGCAGGCTCGCCGCACGGAGTCGGCGGAGCAGGGCAGCCGCCTGTCGGGTACGCCGCCGCTGGATGCGATGGCGCGCACGGGCATCGCGGCGCTCGAGCGGTTCGGCGCCGAGATCGAATCGGCGCTCACCGGGCAGCGTGGCGAGGCGCCGTCGGCGTCGCGCACGTCACGGGGGCATGAAGAGGCCTCGGGGCCGGCGGCGGAGACGACCGCCGCCGGACGCGCGGCGCTCGACGTGGAGCTGGAGCGTCAGCTGCTGGACGAAGGCATCGTGGTGCGCGGGCACGACGTCGCGCGCGTGGTGGGACTCATGAGTGGACGGAGGGTGGAATGGGAAGAGTGATGCACTGGCGCGCCCGGTACGCGAGCCTGCTGGTGGCGGCGCCACTGCTCCTGGCGGGATGCCGCGGCGCCGACGCCGGCTCCGGGCCGTACGCACGCGAGGTGGCCGATGCGATACCCCGCATCGAGAAGGCCATCGGCGTGCCCTTCAAGCATCCGCCGCGCGTGGAGGAGCGCACCCGCGAGGAGGTGCACGCGTTTCTGCTGAAGCAGTTCAACGAGTCCAAGTCCGCGCAGTCGCTGGCGGGCGAGGAGGTGGCGCAGAAGCTGCTCGGCCTGATCCCGCCGGCCATGGACCTGCGCGCCTTCCTCATCAAGGTGCTCGACGAGCAGATCGTCGGCTACTACGACCCCGCGCTGAAGACGCTCTACGTCGTGAAGGGCGCCGACGAGCAGATGGTGGGCATCACCATCGCGCACGAGCTGATCCACGCGCTCCAGGACCAGTACGTGAATCTCGACTCCATCCAGAAGTCCATCGGCGACGCCGACCGTGCAACCGCGGCGCAGGCGGTGATCGAGGGACAGGCGACCTACGAGCAGATGATGATCATGGGCGGCGGCGCGGACAACATCGCGCTGCGCGTGGGCGGGCGCGACGCGATGCGCGAGATGATCCGCGAGCGGATGGGCTCCATGCCCGTGATGGCCACCGCGCCGATGGTGATCCAGGAGTCGCTCCTGTTTCCGTACCTCAGCGGCGCCGACTTCGTGCAGCGCTTCAAGGAGCAGAAGGGCGCCACGAACCCGCTCCTCGCCATGCCGCGCTCCACGGAGCAGATCCTCCACACGCCGGCGTACTTCGGCGCCACGCCCGACGAGCCGAGCGTGGTGAGCCTGCCGGCGCCGAGCGGCGCGACCACGGTGTACGAGAACGACCTCGGCGAGTTCGGGACCCGGTTGTTCCTGTACCAGCACCTCGGCGACCAGACGACGGCCGCGCGCGCCGCCGCCGGCTGGGACGGCGACCGCTACGTGGTGGTGGAGGGGGCGGGCGGGCGCGGCATCGTGTGGGCCAGCGTGTGGGACACTTCACTCGAGGCGGCGGAATTTTCCGACGCCGCGGTGCGCGCGACGGCGCGGCGCACCGGCTCGGCGGAGCGGCGGATGGCGGGCGGCGGATCGACGTTCGCGTCGAAGGGACGCACGACCACGATCACGACCTTCACCGTCAACGACCGCGCCGTGGTGCTGTACAGCGACCTGCCGGACGCCATGAGCCGCACGGTGGTGGACCCGTCGAAGATCCGGGTGGCGTCGCATTAGCCGTGCGAGCTGTCCGAACAGCTTCAACGCAGAGGGCACTGAGGAAACAGCGAGGGCGCAGAGGAAGGCCGCTCAGGCGTCCCCCTCCGTGCCCTCTGTGTCCTCTGTGGTTAAATGCTCTTCAACTGCGTTTTACCACAGAGGACACAGAGGACGCGGAGGGAACCAGAGACACTCATGAGTGGCAGTCCTCTGCGTCCTCGCTGTTCCCTCCGCGTCCTCTGCGTTGAAGCAGTTGCAAGAGCGTTACTTCGCGATCTCCGACGTCACCGGGACGCTCGCCAGGGCTTCCGGGGCCGCTGTTACCGCAGGCCCGGCGGTAACGGCGCCCGCGTCGTCGGCGACCGGCTCCATGAGCGCGATCTTCAGCACCTCGTCCATCAGGCCGACGAAGGTGAAGGAGATGACCTTCTTCACCTCCTCCGGCACGTCGCGCAGGTCCTTCTCGTTCGCCTTCGGCATGATGAGGTGCCGCAGGCCGGCGCGGTACGCGGCGAGCACCTTCTCCTTCACGCCGCCGATCTCGAGCACCTTCCCCCGGAGCGTCACCTCGCCCGTCATCGCGAGGTCGCGGCGCACGGGCCGCTGCGACAGCGCGCTCGCGATGGCGAGCGTGAGCGAGATGCCCGCGCTCGGACCGTCCTTCGGGATGGCGCCCGCGGGCAGGTGGACGTGGATGTCGTATTCCTTGAACGCCTCGTCGGGAATGCCGATGCCCGCCGCGCGCGAGCGCACGTACGAGTACGCCGCATCCACGCTCTCGCGCATCACGTCGCCGAGCTGGCCGGTGACGGTCATGCGCCCGGAGCCGTTCATGCGCAGCGCCTCGATCACCATCAGATCGCCGCCGGTCGCCGTCCACGCGAGGCCGGTCACGACGCCGATCTCCGGCACCATGTCCACCTCTTCCACCGCGTAGCGCGGGATGCCGAGCACCTCCTCCACCTTGTCCGCGTCGATCACCCACGCGCCTTCCTCGCCCTCCGCCTTGCGCCGCGCGCGCTTGCGCATGATCGCCGACAGGTTGCGCTCGAAGTTGCGGAGGCCCGCCTCGCGCGAGTAGCGGTTGGAGATGATCGACAGCGACTCGTCGGTGAACTGGATGTCCTTGTCGCTGATGCCGTGATCCTCCAGCATGCGCGGCAGCAGGTAGCGCCACGCGATCTCCACCTTCTCCTCCACCGTGTAGCCGGCGATGCGGATGACCTCCATCCGGTCGCGCAGCGGGGCGGGGATGTCGAACAGGTTGTTCGCCGTGCAGATGAACAGCGCGCCCGAGAGGTCGAAGGGCAGGTTCAGGTAGTGGTCGACGAACTCGTCGTTCTGGCTCGGGTCGAGCACCTCGAGCATCGCGGCCGTGGGATCTCCCGACGGACCTCCGCCCGACATTTTATCGATCTCGTCGATCATCAGCACCGGGTCCTTCACCTGCACGCGGCGCAGCGCCTGGATGAGCAGGCCGGGCATCGCGCCCACGTAGGTGCGGCGATGCCCGCGGACCTCGGCCTCGTCGCGCACGCCGCCCACCGAGATGCGGTAGAACTCGCGGCCGATCGACGTCGCGATGGCCTCGCCGAGCGAGGTCTTGCCCGTGCCCGGGGGGCCGACGAAGCAGAGGATCGGCCCGTGCGGATCGCCGCCGCGCAGCTTGCGCACCGCGAGGAACTCGATGATGCGCTCCTTCGCCTCGCTCAGGCCGTAGTGCCGGCCGTCGAGCGCCTCCTCCACCTTCCTGAGCGCGATCTCCTCGTCGCCGCTGCGCTTGTTCCACGGCAGCGACAGGATCCAGTCGAGGTAGGTGCGGATCACCTGGTACTCGCTCGACGCGGGCGAGAGCTGGCGCAGCCGCTCCGTCTCCCGGCGCGCTTCCTGGCCGGCGCGCTCGGGGAGCTTCGCCTCGTCGATGCGGCGCAGCAGCTCGATGGCCTCCTTCTCGCCGGGGTCCGCCTCGCCGAGCTCGGCCTGGATGGCGCGCAGCTGCTGGCGGAGGTAGAACTCGCGCTGGTGCTGCTCGATCTTGATCTCGGTCTGGCGCTTGACGTCCTCCATCACCCGCGCGCGCGCGACCTCGCGCTCCAGGCGGTTGAGGATGAAGCGGAGCCGCTGTCCCACGTCGAGGCGCTGGAGCACCTCGTCCTTGTCGGTGATGCGGAAGTTCATGTTCGTGGCCGCCAGGTCCGCGAAGCGGCCGGGGTCGGACACGTTCATCTTGAGGATGGCCGGCACCTCGTCGGGAATCCGGTCCACCAGCTCGGCGAGCGTCTCGGCGGCAGACACCACGCGCGTGACGAGGTCGTCGAGGTCCGAGGGGTCGGCCGGCGTCTCCTTGGCGCCGCGGATCACGGCGATGGGATACGGGTCGTTCTGCTGGATCTCCTCGATGACGATGCGGCGCAGCCCCTGGAGGGTGATCTGCACCGTGTCGCCCGGCAGGTTGATCCGCTCGTGGACCCGGGCGGCGACGCCGACGCGGCCGATGAACCGCTGCGAGTCGATCGGCTCGTCGTGGTCACCCCCGGCGACGACGAGGGCGACCACCAGCCCCGGCTCGTCGTGCGCCCGCAGGAGGGACAG